>JAHDEU010000234.1 GCA_020628635.1 Hellea sp.
CGACCTCGCTCGCTTCGCTCCCGAGCCCACCTCCCCCTGCTCGGGGGAGGGATAAAGGCTGTTGCGCAAAATTGTTGCACCACTCCAATCCCGTAACCTCGCGGCCATACTCCTTTCCGCCCGGTTACCAATCGCGCTGCCCATACTTAACGGCCGCTAACGTTCGCGCCGGATCGCGACGGTGGGCCGAGGGCTCCTGAATTTTCTCGCAGATTTAATTGCGTTTCTTTTCAGCCGCTTGCCCTCCACATTAACCGCTTTGGCAATCGTTCTGAATCGTCCGTCAACGCCGGATTCAGCCCATCGTAACCCTCACCTGTCACAAGCTGGGGCAACGATAAGACCAACCCGCGTCCCCTAGTAAATCCAGTGTAAAACCACTCAAGCCAGAAGGATGAGACCATGAAACTGAAAACTGCAGCCGCCCTGTCGGCCCTCCTCACCGTCGCCGTTGCCGCTCCGGCATTCGCCAGCCCCGACGTCTATGTCGTCAACTTCCGCAACGCCCAGGACGTCAAGTCCCAGCAGCTCGACAGCCAGCTGCCCGTCGCCATCTCCATGGCCGGCGTGCAGGCCGAGGAAGTCGTGATCGACACCTCGACCGCCGCCAAGTGGGAAAAAGGCGCTCACGAGGCGTTCGACCGCGACATCGTTCCGGTCTTCAACCAGTGGGTCGGCCTGCCCGGCTTCGCCGCTGTCGTCGATGCCGACACCAAGCGCGTCATCGGCTGCGTGAACGCCACGTTCAGCGCCAATGAAATGGCCCGCGAGCTGCAGAAGATGGCATCGGTCGCCAAGGGCCAGGCCTTCACGAGCCGCGCTTCGGTCTCTGCCAAGACCACGCGCTGCCCGGCACCGCACAACGTCGACCTCGGCAACTAGGCCAGCCGTCGGCACGCTCCCCCGACACGAACACTTCACTTCTCTGGGGGAGAAGGACGCCCGGACGGCTCGCCGTCCGGGCGTTTTGCGTTTGAAACGCGGCGTGCCTCGCTCACGATGATTTCAGGCGCGGTTCAGCTGCGCGCAGTCTATAGGTCCACCATGAAAGCTGCACTCACACTCATGGCCGCACTCGGCCTCGCCGCGACCGCCGCGCCGGCCGCCACGGCGCAGGACTACCGCCACGCCTCTTACCAGACGACGCCTGACGTCTATGTCGTGATGTTCCGGGCCGACTATTGCGCGCCCTGCAAGATCGTGGAGCCTGCCCTCGCCCGCGCGCTGCAGTCCATTTCCGACCCGCGCATCGAATTCGTCAATATCGACATCGGCTCCGGCAATGGCGAGTGGAACGCCAACGCCGTGTTCGACCGCGGGATCGTGTCGCAATATAACCAGTGGCTTGGCGTGACGGGCTTTGCGGCCATCATCGACGGCAGCACCAAGCAGACGCTGGGCTGCATCAACATGACCTATGACGACGCCTCCATGGCAAGCCACATCCGCAATCTGCAGGCCGCCGCGCAGGCCGATCGTCCGAGCTTCGACCTGACCTGCCCGGAGAGCAACGCCGTCGGCTAGCTATCGTCTTCGCCCTCTGTGGAGAGCAGTCGCATCACGTCGTCGGCCTTTGACGGTTCCGCCCCGTCCGGCTCGCCAATGCTGCGATAGAGCAGATTGGCCGCGTCGTAGAGGCGGTCGCACTCGGCCTTTCTGCCTTCCTCGTCGGCAGCAGACAGCACGGAGTAGCGCAGCTTGAGCATCTGCCCGTTCTCGCGCGGGACCAGCGCGGCATAGCTCCGGGTATTTCCACCCTCCAGCGCGCCGACACGGTAGGGAAAGCCGGGCGCGCCGCCATCGGGATCAAGTGTGATCGTGTTGTCGCTGCCCATGTCGAGCACTTGCGACATCAGTGTCCGGGCCAGCGCCTGCGTCTTGCAGGTGCTGGTCAGTCCCTCCGACGGCCTGACCCGGTTACCCAGATTGCCGCGCGAAGCCGCGTCGATCACACCGGGCATGAGCTCGTCCGTCGGCGTCCGGTCGGGATAGAGATAGACCGTCATCTCCTGCCGCGCGCTCTTGTAATTGCAGGCGACGTCGATGTCCTGCCGGAAGACGGTGACGGTGTCGCGCAACATGCCGCCGATGTCTGACGGGCAATAGAGGCCGGACTTGACGTGGTAGAGGTCCTGTCCGGCACGCGCGACGAATCCGTTCTCGTCGACGGGTCCGAGCGACGCCGCATCCGGTGTGGAGGCGCAGGCTGAGAGAACCAGCGC
The DNA here is from genome assembly GCA_020628635.1 of Hellea sp. Classification (GTDB taxonomy): domain Bacteria; phylum Pseudomonadota; class Alphaproteobacteria; order Caulobacterales; family Maricaulaceae; genus Litorimonas. The sequence goes on from JAHDEU010000234.1 coordinate 2,223, forward strand.
GGCGAATGTACCGAGTGACGTGGTGATGCGCATGGGAAGCTCCTGTGTTCCCTCACCTATCGGCAGGCCGCCGAGTCCGGGCAACCCTATATTCTGGCGGAGGTCGGCGCGTGGCGAACGGCACGCCCGATGCGCGCAGCAAAAAGCCCGGCTCTTACGAACCGGGCTCTTCAATCGTCGCTGGGCCTGGACCTAGTTGAAGGTCGCGGCGCCGACGCTGGAGAGGTTGATCAGAACCTCTGTGCGGCGGTTCAGCTGCTCTTTCGTGCCATCCGGCGTCTGGACGAAGAGTTCGGTCTCGCCCTTGCCTTCCGAGGAGATGATGGCGGGGTTGATGCCCTGGCGGACCAGCTCCTCACGGGCGTCGGCGGCGCGGCGCTCGGACAGCTGCTGGTTATAGGCCCGCGAACCGGACGTGTCGGTGTGGCCGACGACGCGGATGGACTGGACCTGGCAGAATTCGCCGATGTCGAGGATGCGGTTGATCGCATTACGCGTTTCCGGGGAGGCACCACGGTTGAACTCGTAATAGATGATCTCCTGGCGGTTCTGCTGGGCGCAGAGGTCCTCGACCCGCTCACCCGAGCGCGTCTCGACGGGGCAGGCCGACAGGTCGGACACCATGGTCACGCCGTCCGGGCATTCGATGAACTCGACTTCCGGCGGGCAGAGCGCCAGATCGGTGACTTCGGTGAAGCCGTCCGAGCAGGTGAAGGTCGGCGGAGGCGGCGGTGGCGGGCAGAGCGCCAGATCCGTCACTTCGGTGATGCCATCCGGGCAGACCACGACGGGCGGAAGCGGCGGCGGCACGTAGACGGGCACTTCAGGCGCGCTGGCGCCGAAGCGGTAGCGGAAGCCTGTCATCACCATGTGCTGCGACACGTCTTCCAGGTCGCCGATGAGTTGCGACACTTCGGTCGGGCGGGTGTCGGGCGCGATGGCGAATTCGGTGTAGTCGCCTTCCGTGCGCACATCGCCGACATTCACATAGCGGTAGTGCGTGTCCCAGGACAGGTTGTCCGTGATGGCATAGCCCAGGCCCGCCAGCAGCTGCCAGCCGAGATCGTTTTCGCTGTCGTCGAGGTCGCAGGACACCGCACCGAACGAGAAGTTCGTGTTGGTGGTGGTGCAGGCCGGGTTGCTGACGAGGTTGGTGCCGATCGCGAAGTCATGCGCGGACGCGCTGAGATTGCTCTCGATCAGGCCGATGCCGGCACCGACGAAGGGCTGGAAACGGCCGAAATCGGAGAAGTCATACAGGGCATTGACCATGAAAGCGTTGGTGCGCAGCTTGGCGAAGCTGTTGGGCTGTCCGCCGATGGTGCCGAAATCGGTGAAGAGCGTGTTGTATTCGCCCTCGACGCGCCAGTTTTCGCCGAAGTCATAGCCGACGCCGACGCCATAGGCGACATCGCCAGCGCCGCCGAGATCGCCCGTGAAGGCCGCGCCGCCAGCGGCGGCGTCGTCGCTGCCGAATGTCGCATCTTCGGTCACGCCGTAACCGATCTGGCCCTTGATGTAGACACCGCTGTCCTGTGCGGCTGCCATGGTCGGCGCCATGAGTGCGACGGCTGCCGCGGCAAAGAGAAGCTTATGCTTCATGATGATCCTCCGTGGATGGCAGTCGCCATCGTTTGTTTCCAGTCTTCGCGCCACGCTGTCGCAGGCCCGCATTCACCCTGCCGCTACACGAAACCGTTGCGGCTTGCCAACGACTGTTAAGGAACAATGAGCAAATTGGAAGGGTTTTTCGGAGCAACGTTGCAAATCTGCATCACCCGCACGGGCTTTCACCGCCGACCGACGCGGCTCCAATGGCCCAAACAACTCCAATCGCTCAGAAAAAATCCGCGGTCATGGTACGCCCACACGGACTCGAACCGTGGACATCCTCAT
>JAHDEU010000235.1:0-1222 GCA_020628635.1 Hellea sp.
GCAACTCCACGCGGGACACGCCGCGCAGGTTGGCGTGCAGTCCGCGCTGCTGTCTGCACAGGGTTTTCGCGGACCGCTCTCGATCCTCGAAGGCGAGCAAGGCTTCTTCGCCGCGCTCTGCCCGGGCGCGGACGCACGCGACGTGCTGTTTGCAAGCGACGGCTGGCTGATCCACGAGACCTCGCTCAAACCCTATCCCGCCTGCCGCCATGCCCACCCGGCCATCGACGCGGCCCTGATGGCAGACGACACGGGCGGGAAAGTCGTGGTGGAGACCTATGCGGACGCGCTCAAGTTCTGCGACCGTCCGGATCCGGAGACCGTGATCGACGCGAAGTTCAGCCTGCAGCACAGCGTGGCCGTGGCGCTATCGGGCCGCGCGCCGGGGCTGGATGATTTCGACGACGACACGGTCGCGCGTTTTGCGCCGACCCGCGCGCGCGTCCGGGTCCGGCAAGGCGAGCGGTTCGAGCGCGCCTACCCCGCGCATTACGGCGCGAGCGTGACGATCGGCGGGGAGACGTGGGTGGCCGAAGACGCGCTCGGCGACCCGGAGCGGTCGATGAGCGCGGCGGATGTGCGGGAGAAGGCGCGCGCGTTGATGGCGCATGGCGGGGTGAGCGAGCCGGACGAAATGATCGAAGCGGTAATGTCCGGAGAACTCGCAGAAATTTCCAGGATGCTGTCCGCGTGATGGTGTCACTCAATATCTTTCCTCCCCCTTCAGGGGGAGGTGGACGACGGAACGCGCCAGCATTTTCGGCGGTCGGAGGGGGCTCTCTCGCCACGCGCCGGAGCATACCGCGACAGCCCCCTCCGACCCGCGCCTCGCTCCGCTCAGGCGCGCGCCACCTCCCCCTGAAGGGGAAGGAAAACAAGGGTCCTCATCCATGACCCAGATCTCCCGCCGTTTCGCCGACTACGCGCTCACCCACACGCACTTCCCCGCGCCCGCCATCCACGCGGCAAAGACATTCATCCTCGACTCCCTCGGCGTCGGGATCGCCGGCTCCCGCGCCCCGTTCCGCGACGCCGTGTTCGGCACAGTCTCCGCTTGGGGCGAGGGTTCGGGCGCGCGCGTGTTTGGCTCCGGCGAGAGGTTCCCCACCGCATCGGCGGCCTATCTCAACGGCTTCCAGATCCACGCCATGGAATTCGACTGCGTGCATGAACCCGCCGTGGTCCATCCCATGGCGACCGTCTTCGCCGCGATCAGCGCGGA
>JAHDEU010000235.1:1322-4102 GCA_020628635.1 Hellea sp.
TGCGATCTGGCGCAAGCGGGACTGGCTGGACCGGTGGCTTCGCTGGAAGGCCCGGCGGGCTATTTCGCCATGTTCGAGGACGATGTGGACTCGCAGGGCGCGGCCGATGCGCTGGGGCAGGTTCACCGCATCACCGAAGTCAGCTGGAAACCCTTTCCCACGGGACGCGCCGCGCAAGGGGGAGTCACGCTTGTGCAGGCGCTGCGCGATCAGGGGTTGAGCGCGGACAATCTGGAGAGCCTGACCTTGAGCGCCCCGCCCATCATCCCACGCCTCGTCGCACGCCCCATCCCGGACGGCATGACGCCGAACTATGCGCGGCTCTGCTTCCCCTATCTCGGCGCGATCACCCTGCTGCGCGGGACGGTCGGGCTTGCGGACTTCACGGAGGACGACCTGTCGAGCGAGGACATCCGCGCCTTGGCCGCGCGCATTTCGGTCGTCGAAAACCGCGTCTCTGACCCCGCTGCCTTTACGCCGCAGACCGCGACGGCGACGCTCAAGGACGGCTCGGAGCTCACCGCCCACGCCGACCGCCTCTTCGGCTCGCCCGCAGCTCCGCTGACCCGGGAGCAACACCTCGCCAAGTTCCGCGACTGCGCGGGCTTCGGTTTGAGGGGCGTCAAGGCGCAAGGGATTGCGGAGCGGCTTATTGGCCTGACCGATGGGCTCGACGCGCTGTCGGATTGCGCGGAGCTTTTCGCGCTGGCAGCCGGAGACACGACTTGAGCGCGACCTATTTCGACTTCGTCAAACCGGATGCGATCCGCGCGGACCACCCCATTGGCGAGGCGTTTCTCGACTTTGCCCGGAACACGTCGCGGGACGCATTGTTCGCGCATCAGGACAGGCTTTTCCGCCGCATGCTCGCGCGCGCGTGGAAGACACCGTTCTATCAACTCCTCTGGGGCGATGCTGGCATCGAGCCGGGCGACATTGACGGATTGCGTGACCTGCACAAGCTGCCCACCTACGACAAATCCGACATCATGGCCTCGATCGCGCGCAAGCCTCCCTTTGGCGATTTCTCGGGACTGGAGAGTTACGCGCCCGACGCGCAGCCGCCCTACAAATTCCACACGACCTCCGGCACGACGGGCAATCCGCAGGTTCTGATCTTCGGCCCCAAATCGCGCGAGGTGCAGAACCTGCTGCTCGCCCGTCTCTACACGCTGCAGGGGATCGGGCGCGGCGACGTGGTGCACAGCGTCTATGGGCACGGTCCGATCAATGGCGGGCACTATGTGCGCGAGGCCGTCACGCACTGGACGCAGGCCACCTTCGTGTCCGCCGGCACGGGCGTGGAAACGCGCTCCGTCAAGCAGGTGCAGATGATGTCCGATTTCGGCGCAACCACCATTGTGGGCTTTGCCGACTACATCAAGAAGCTCGCCCGCGTCGCAAGAGAGGCCGGGCTGGAGCCGGGCGTGGACATTCCCGTGCGCACCATCTCCGGCCATATGGGCCGGGAGGACAAGCAGAGCGTCTCCGAGATGTGGGGCGGGGCGGAGTGCTATGACTGGTACGGCGTGGGCGATACTGGCGCGATCGCGGGCGAGGGTCCGGACCAGGACGGGCTCTACGTCATGGAGGACGCGCATTATCTGGAGATCTGCGACATCGAGACCGGCAAGCCTGTCCCAGACGGCCAGAATGGCGACATGGTCGTAACGTGTTTGTTCAAGGACGATCTCTACCCGATCATCCGCTTCAACACGCATGATGTGTCGGCGGTCAGGACCGGCACCTCATCACTCGGCCTAAACTACCAGCGCATCGAAGGTTTCCTTGGCCGCTCCGACAACATGGTGAAGCTGCGCGGCATCAATATCTTCCCGCAAGCCATCGGCCCGCTCATGGCGGAAATCGACGGCTTTGGCGGCGAATTCTACTGCCGCGTGGACCGCGACGCGGCGGGCCGCGACGAGATGACGGTGGTCGCGGAAGGCTCCGGCGATGCGAAAGCCTACGAGGCGCTGCTCAAGGAGAAGCTCGGGCTCGGCATGAGCGTGGAGCTGGTCGAGCGCGGCGCGACGGCCGGCACGACGCAGGTGGATGTGAGGCAAAAGCCGATCCGGCTGGTGGATACGCGCTATGGGTAAGGACTTCGCTGCCGCGAAGGGTTTTTGGTTTCGTCACCCTTCCGACCTCCGCTACGCTCCGGCCACCTTCCCTTTCCGGGAAGGAAAAAACTGTTCCTCCCCGGAAAGGGGAGGGGGACCGCCGAAGGTGGTGGAGGGGTGACACATGAAAGAGCTTGCCGAAGGCAATCCTTCTCCACTTGCATCCAATAGCGCCCAATCCCGCCTCGAACGCGCCTACGAAGCCATGCAGTCCGACAACCCGCGCATCAACGCCGTGCTCGACGTGTTCAACAGCAGCGCCATCGAAGCCATGCTCGACTCCGACCAGCGCCGGGAAGCGGGCGAACCGCTGTCGCCCATCGACGGCATGCCCATTGGTGTGAAGGCGAACATCGCGGTGGCGGGAGAGTTCTTCCACGGCGGGATCAAGGCCTATGCGTCGCGCCGCGCGGAAGAGGACGCGACCGCCATAACCCGACTGCGCGCGGCGGGCGCGGTCATCACGGGAACGCTCAACATGGAGGAAGGCGCACTCGGCGCGCAGACCGACAATCCGTGGTTCGGCAGGACGATCAATCCGCTCAAGGATGGCTACACCCCCGGCGGCAGTTCCGGCGGCAGCGCGGCGGCGGTCGCGGCCGGGTTCTGCGAGGCCGCGCTCGGCACGGACACCATGGGCAGCGTGCGCATCCCGTC
>JAHDEU010000236.1 GCA_020628635.1 Hellea sp.
TGGTTGATGCTGCGCAGGCCGTTATGGCCCGCAAGCCCGCCGCCCGTCTTCACCCGCACCTTGCCTGGTGCGATGTCGAGCTCGTCGTGGAAGACGGTGACGTCGGCGAGCGGAACCTTGTAGAAAGCCATGGCCTTCTGGACGCTTACGCCGGATTTGTTCATGTAGGTGGACGGTTTGAGAATCAGCACCTTGGTGCCTTCGATCGTGCCCGTGCGGACCAGTCCGGAGAACTTGGACTGCTCCGCGCCGAAGCCGTGCTCGTCCGCGACCGCGTCCGCGACCATGAAGCCGATATTGTGGCGGTCGAGCGCGTGTTTCGCGCCCGGATTGCCGAGTCCGACCCAGATCTGCATCACGGTGGAGCGGTCGCGCCGGCGGAAGAGCCAGCGCAACACGACCCTTAGGTGTCGTCGCCCTGGCCGGCGTCCTGCTCGGTCGCTGGCACGGCGTCGGCATCGACCTCTTCGCCGTCTTCGCCTTCCGTCTTGGAGGTGCGGGACGCCACCACGGTCGCGATGGTGAAGTCGCGGTCGGTGATGGTCGGCTTGACGCCCTTTGGCAGGGTGATGTCGGAGATGTTCAGCGCGTCGCCGATCTCTAGCGCCGAAACATCGGCCTCGAACCCGTCGGGAATGTCGCCAGCCGGGCATTTCACTTCGATGGCGTAGCGCACGACGTTGAGGATGCCGCCGCGCTTCATGCCGGGCGAGTTCTCTTCGCCGATGAAGGTCACGGGGACTTCCACATCGATCAGCGTCTTGTTGGTCACCCGGTAGAAATCGATGTGAACCGGGAAGTCGGTGACGGGGTGGAACTGGACGTCCTTGGTGAAGACTTTCTGGTTCTTGCCCTCATGGCGCAGCTCGATCATGGAGCCGAGGAAGTCGCCGGAGTTCAGCACGCGCAGCACTTCGTTGAATTTCACGCTGACAGAGACCGGCGCTTCGTCGCCGCCATAGATCACGCCCGGCACCAGGCCGTTGCGGCGGGCTTCGCGGGCCGCCCCCGTGCCCGTGTTCTCACGGACGTCTACATCAAGAACTACACCCATCGGATACTCTCCTACTCATGGTTCAGGTCAAAAGATAAGCCGCCCAAGAGCGGGCGGCCGGTTCGCGGGCGCGATAGAGCAGGGCGGAGGGGATTGCAACAGGGGTGAGTCAGCGGAGGAAGGGCGCGCTTTGCGCGGCTTTATAATTGCGTCACCCCTCCGTCATCCCATCGCTAGCGCGATGCGCTGCCACCTCCCCTTTCAGGGGAGGAAAAACAAAGGATCATCTATTCTGCTTTCCTCCCCTGAAAGGGGAGGTGGCGCAGCGAACGCAGTGAGCTGGGCCGGAGGGGTGACAGCAACATCAGCCGCGCCCCGCGCGCCCTCCTCACCCAAACAGCTTGCTCACACTCTCATCATTCGCGATCCGCCGGATGGCTTCGCCCAGCAGCTTCGAGGCGCTCAGCTCGCGGATCTTCTTGCAGTCCTTCACCGCGTCCGGCTGCGAGATCGTGTCGAGGATCACCACCTCTTTCAGTTGCGAGTTCGTGATCCGCTCCACCGCCGGGCCGGACAGCACGCCGTGTGTGATATAGGCGGACACGCTGCTCGCGCCGTGATCCTTCAGGGCGGCTGCGGCGTTTGCGATCGTGCCGCCGGAGTCGATGATGTCATCATAGAGGATGCAGTTCCGGCCGGCGACATCGCCGATGATGTTCATGACCTCGCTCTCGCCTGCCTTGGGACGGCGCTTGTCCACGATGGCGATGTCGGCGTTGAACTGCTTGGCGATGCTCCGCGTGCGCACCACGCCGCCCGTGTCGGGGGAGACGAACATCAGGTCCTCGCGGTCGCGCGCGCTCAACTGGTCCTTGATGTCGGCGACGAAGACGGGCTGTCCGAACAGGTTGTCGGTTGGAATGTCGAAAAAGCCCTGGATCTGCCCGGCATGGAGATCGACCGTCAGCACCCGGTCCGCGCCCGCGCGTGCGATCAGATTGGCGACGAGCTTGGCCGAGATCGGCGTGCGGCCGCCGGTCTTGCGGTCCTGCCGCGCATAGCCATAGTAAGGCACGACCGCCGTGATGCGCTGCGCCGACGCCCGCACCAGCGCGTCGATGAGGATTAGCAGCTCCATCAAATGGTCATTGGCCGGAGCAGAGGTCGGCTGGATGAGGAAGATGTCCTCGCCGCGGACATTCTCGTTGATCTTGGCGAAGATCTCCTGGTCGCGGAAGCGCTCGATGTCGACGCTGGTCAGCGGGACGTCGAGCACGTCCGCAATATCGGCCGCGAGCCGAGGGTTGGACGTGCCGCTGATGAGCTTCATGGTGAGGACCTTTGCTGGAGCTGGGCTGCGCTTAGCGGCGGGGCATCGGTGCGGCTAGGGAGGGGGAGAGCATAATTGCGGATATGTTGCGGCCGTAGCGTGTTTCGCCGGAGTGGGTGTTGCGTCGGTAGGAGTGGTAGCGCTCCGGTTCGGCGTAGGTGCAGTCGCCCGTCCACGCGCCGAAGACACCGCAGGCTTCTAGCCTGGACAAAATGAAGGCGGGAAGATCGAAGTGGGGCGTGCCGGACGGTCCGTCCGCAAAGAAGCGCGCGTCCATGCCTTCGTCGAGCCGCTCGGCCTTCCATGCCTCGCCGACCTCGTAATTAAGCTGGCTGATCGTCGGGCCGAGAACGGCGGTCGTGTCGGATGGCGATGCGCCCAGCTCGCACGTGGCGGCAACCGTGCTCTCGATGATGCCGCCCACCGCGCCGCGCCATCCTGCATGGCATGCGGCAATGATTCCCGCCTTGGCATCCACGAACAGGACCGGCCCGCAATCGGCGGACAGGGCGCTGATGGCGAGGCCGGGCGTGGCTGTCACGAAGCCGTCGCCTTGGAGCGGCTCCGTCGGCGGGGCATTGATTATGTGCACGATGTCAGAATGGATCTGGCTGAGACTGACAAGGTGGTCCGCGCCGAGCGTCTTGCGGATGCGCTCGCGATTTTCGAGGACATGCGCGGGGTCGTCCTTTGAGTTCCGACCGGCGTTGAGCGTCGCGTATATGCCTTCGCTGACGCCGCCCTCCCGTCCGAAGAAGCCGTGCGGGACGGGCAGGCTGGGGTGGGTCAGATGCGGAACGGTCATGCAAATCCCAGCGGGTGCGGCAAGCCCGGAGAGCTCAGGCAGATGGCCTTGAACAGCGTGCCCATCTCGTCCTCATCGGTCAGTCGGTGGAGTTGGCGTGCGAGCTTGGGTTTGGCGTCGGGATGGGCGCGGAGCAGGGCGACGGCGCGGAGCTCCATGCCGAGGCGCGAGAGGAAGGCGCGCTGCGTGTCGGGGCCGTGAACATCCAGGCCTGCTTTTTGCGCGAGCGAAGCGAGGCCTTCGAAGTCAACGCGCGCGGTCAGGTCGGTGTCGCCGGGTGCGCTGAAAACGCCGACTTTCTCGTGACGCTTGAGCGCCTGCAGCGTGTCGCCGAAGGTCGTGCTCTCGGGGCCGTAGTCTATGAACAGCGCGCGGCCCTGCGCCATGGCGAACAGGGTGGAGAGGTGGTCAGTCAGCTGACCGAACGCGGGGCAGACCTCCAGCAGATCATCGCGCTTCGGCGCGTCATGCGTGCCGGGGAAGAGCGCGGCGGTCGCCTCGCTGATCGGCTGGCCGTCCGTCTCGAACCGCAGTCCGTCCTCGCCCGCGCCCACGCGCCGTTCCGACCAGCCTGTGCTGCCCGCGAACGGGTCGGAGCAGATGAACTGCCGCACGGGGAGGCAGTCCAGATATTCATTGCCGACGATCAGCGTCGGCTCGACGCTGAGCGCCTCTATCCGGTCGGCCCACATGACCTCGAAGCCTGAGCGTCCCAGCGTCTTGGCTTGCACGGCTTGCAGGGCAGGAGAGGCTTCGACCAGCACGACGGAGCAGGCGGCGCGGCACGCAGGCTCCAGGCCCACCACGCGCAGCATGTCCGCCATCATCACGCCGCGGCCGGGGCCGAGCTCGACGAGGTTGAAGCTCTCGGGCCGCCCCATATCCTCCCAGCTCTGCACCACCCAAAGGCCGAGGCATTCGCCGAAGATCTGACTGATCTCGGGCGCGGTG
>JAHDEU010000237.1 GCA_020628635.1 Hellea sp.
TGATGGTCAACACCCTGGATTTGTTCCGTGACGAGGCGCGAAGGCGCAGGCGACCTTCCGGTCGTCAAGCCGCCTTGGGTGTCTCTAAAGGATCGCTACAAACACGCCGCTGCGCGCCGTCGGCCTGGCGGCCCGATTTGCTTCCGGCTGTGTCGGAGACCCTATCGGGAAGCAAACTGATGCTCACCACCCCAGATTTGTTCCGTGACGAGGCGCGAAGGCGCAGGCGACCGTCCGGTCGTCAAGCCGCCGCAACGAAGTCACGGGGCAAAGATGGGGTGGTGATGGTGGGCGATGCTGGGATTGAACCAGCGACCCCTGCCGTGTGAAGGCAGTGCTCTCCCGCTGAGCTAATCGCCCGTCTGAAACCATCGGTGGTGCCGTGTTTCGACAAGGCGCGCCGGATAGACCGGGCGGGGCGCGGGCGTCAACAGGGATTCGCGGGATGTTGCAGCCCAGTGGGTGCAAGGATGCGTTAACGGGCTATTCACCCTAATGGCGGCAAAGGGCGGCGCGCCTTTGATCACGCCAATTTGTTGCGTTTTTGCAACAATCCTCGGGTTTTCCGTAACAGTGGTGTTACATTCGGAAAGAGGACGTGACAAAATGGCACGACCCGGCGTGATACAGCGCCGGGATGATCGGTGTGGGCCGAGATGCGCGCCGCGTGGCACGCGACGCGCCCGGAAGCGGGGCGCGCTGCAACCGGACTGAACGGGCTTGCCCGTTTGAGGAACGAGAGTGAATTATGACCGAGCCGACGCCCACAGCTCGTGGCCAAGTGCTGAACCTCGGCGCGTTCGATACGCTGACCGACGCGCTCGACTACGCCGCCACCTGCGACACCGGTTTCAACTACTTCGACGGCAAGGGCCGTCTCCTCACAGCCATGCCCTATGCGGAACTGCGCGCACGCGCCGTGGATGTGGCCAAGCGACTGGTCGCCTTTGCGCCCAAGAACGCGCGCATCGGTCTTGCCGCCGTCTCCACCCCTGAATTCGCCGTGCTGTTCATGGCCTGCCAATATGCGGGTCTGGTCCCGGCGCCGCTGCCGCTGCCCGTGACGCTGGGCGGTCGTTCATCCTATGAGCGCCAACTGGAGCGCATGGCCGATACGGGCGATTTCTTCGCGCTCTTCGCGCCCGCCTCCATGGAACCGATCATGAGCAGCGCGCTCAACGATACGGCCACGCCGGTGCTGAGCTTTGACGAGGTCTTCGCCCTGCCGAGCGGTGACGCCCTTCGTCCCTTCGGTCCGGATGATCTGTGCTACATCCAATACTCGAGCGGCTCGTCCTCCTCGCCCAAGGGCATCATCGGCACGCAGAAATCCGTCACGGCGAACTGCCGCGGCATCGTCGCCCACGGCATGGCGGTGGACGAGACCGACCGCGCGACGAGCTGGCTGCCGCTCTACCACGACATGGGCCTGATCGGCTTCATGCTGGCCCCGCTGATGAGCCAGCTGTCGACCGACTACATGGACCCGACCGATTTCACCCGCCGCCCGATCACCTGGTTGCAGCTGATCCACGACAATCGCGGCACGCTCTCCTACTCGCCGACCTTTGGCTATGAACTCTGCGTGCGGCGCTGGCGCGATGACCGCGCGTTGGACCTGTCCTGCTGGCGCGCGGCCGGCATTGGCGGCGACATGGTGCGCCCGGAGCCGCTGACCGAGTTCGCCGAGCTGTTCGAACCGATGGGCTTTCGCGAGACCGCCTTCACCCCGTCCTACGGCCTGGCCGAAACAACGCTCGCGGCGACCTTCGCGCCGAAAAACCAGGGGTTGCTGAAGCACACGATCGACATGGACCGCTATGAACACGCCAACGAGGTCGTCGAAGTCACCGAGCTGCAGAAGACCAGCCATGCGCGCACATTCGTGGCCTGCGGTGTCGGCCTGCCGGAGCACGAGATCGAGATTCGCGACTCGAACAACGAGGTTCTCGCCCATGACAGCGCCCGCGTCGGCCGCATCTGCCTGCGCGGCCCCAGCGTCTCGCCCGGCTATTTCCGCAACAGCCAGGCGACGGAAGCCGCCTTCACGCCGGACGGATGGCTCGACACGGGCGATCTGGGTTACTGGTATCAGGACCAGGTCGTCGTCACGGGTCGCCACAAGGACCTGATCCTGTATCACGGCCGCAACATCTGGCCGCAGGACATCGAATGGGCCGCCCAAGCTGCCGCGCCGCATCGCTGCGGCCGCGCCTGTGCGTTTTCCGTCGGCGGGGCGGGCGACCAGAAGACGATCATGCTGCTGCTGGAATGCCGCACGCGCGATCCGAAACTGCTGGCGGAAATCGAAGCCGCCGTGTCCGCCGCCATCCGCCTCGAAGTCGGCGTGCCGGTGCAGCTGCAGCTCGTGCCCAAATCCACCATGATCATCACCAGCTCCGGCAAGTTGTCGCGCGCCCGCGTGAAGCAGAAATGGCTGGATGGCGGGATCATCGATTTGCAGGACGATCAGCCGCTCAAGGTCGTCAGCGCATCCGCCTAGACGCTGCGCCCGCGCGCTGTTAATGCGCGCGCCATGCCGACGGACCAACAGATATTCGACAAGATATGCGAGCTGCTGCGCCCGTATAACGTCAAGAACAAGCCCATCCTGAAGACCTCCGGCATCATGTCGGATCTGGAGGTGGACAGCACCGCCGTCTTCGACCTCATCATGGAGCTCGAAGACCACTACGACATTTCCGTCCCCATGGAGGTCATCAGTGACGTGAAAACGGTCGGCGAGCTGGTTGCCGCCATCCAGGAGCTCCTCGCGCAATGAGCGGGGCAGGCGGCACGGACCAGTCGGGCGCAACCGGCCTCGACATCTTCAGCAAATACGAGCCGCTGCGACAGCGCGCCTCCGTCGTGTCAAAGCTCGGCATCGACCCGTTCAACATGACGTTCGACGACATCATGGGACCGACGCGCGGGCGCATCGGCAACCGCGAGATCATCCTCGCCGGCACGAACAACTATCTCGGCCTGACCTATGACGCGCGCGCGCGCGCCGCCGCCAAGGACGCCATCGACCGCCACGGCACGGGCACGACCGGATCGCGCATCGCCAACGGCTCCTACACCGAGCACGCGAAGCTCGAAGCGGATCTGGCCGAGCATCTCGGCAAGCCGTCATGCATTGTCTTCACGACGGGTTACGTCACCAACCTCGCCGCGATGAGCGGTCTGGCCGGGCCGAAGGACGTTATCTTCATCGACGCCGACGCCCATGCCTGCATCATCGATGGCACGCGGCTGGCGACCAACAAGACAACCGTGCGCTTCCGCCACAACAACCCCGAAGACCTCGACAAGCGGCTGGGGCGGCAGGAGATGGAGGAGGGCGGCCACGCGCTGGTCGTGATCGAGGGGCTCTACTCCATGTTCGGCGACATCGCGCCCATCGCGGAATTCGCCGATGTCTGCCGCCGGCACGGCGCCTATCTCTATGTCGACGAAGCGCATAGCTACGGCGTCTTTGGCGAGGGCGGCCGCGGCATCGCGGAGGAACAGGGCTGTCTCGACCAGGTCGATTTCTACAGCGGCACCTTCTCCAAGAGCCTTGCGAGCGTTGGCGGCTTTTGCGCGTCAAACCACCCGGAGTTCGAACTGCTGCGCAAGGTCATGCGGCCCTACATGTTCACCGCGTCTGCCGCGCCGTCCAATATCTGCGCCGCCCAGGCCGCGCTGGACGCCATCAAGACGCGGCCCGAGCTACGACAAAACATCAAGGCCCGCGCCGCACAGCTGCACGCTGGCCTCGATGCCATGGGCTTCGATCTCTGCGCCCCCGCCAGCCCCGTCATCGCCGCCCGCCGCCCCAACGAGGCCCAAGCCGCGATGGAGTGGAACTGGCTGCTGCGCGAGGGAGTCTATGTGAACCTCGCGGTTCCGCCGGGCACGCCGCAAAGCTCCAGCCTGCTGCGGATCAGCGTCTCGGCCGCGCATACGGAAGCGGATGTCGATGCGATCCTGGCGAAGTTCAAGGCGCTGAAAGAGAACGGCAATGCGATCCTGGCGGACGGCATGGCACGGCTGCAGGCGGC
>JAHDEU010000238.1 GCA_020628635.1 Hellea sp.
GCTTCTCGCGGACAGTGCCCATGGTGGCAGTGGAAAGCTGCGGTCCCGTGGAGCGACCGTTCTAAAGCCCACGCTGGATCAACCAGACGCCGCCGATCGCAAGACATAAATACGGTCCGAAAGCGAAACGCGTGTCGGCCTTGGCCCCCTTCGCCAGCTGTACGACCAACGCTCCCACACTCGCGGCGAAGACGATGAACGGCAGCGCGAACACCCCGCACCACGCACCGCCCGCCGCGAGCAGCTTCGCATCGCCGCGGCCCAGACCGTCGCGCTTTCGCACGAGCCGGTAGATCACCTCCACCGCCCAGAACACGCCGTAGCCGAGCGCTGCGCCGATCAGGTGCCAATACAAGTCCTCCGCCAGGTCGAAGGACCAGACCAGCCCGGCCAGCATCAGCGGAATCGTGATGACATTCGGCAGCCGCCCCGTGCGCGCGTCGATCCGCGCCAGCACGACCAGCGCGGCTAGCAGAACAATGCCGGACAGCACCGTCATGACGAGGGGGAGGTGTTGGCTCACATCCGCTGCTTTAGGGCTGGAAACTCCCGCGTGAAAGCGCCAAAGCGCGGCGACCCCGACCGACCGATCAGGAGCCGCGCATGACCGACACGCCCGACCTGATGGAGCGCAATGAGGGGGTGGAGCTCGAGATCGAGAACCCGATCCTGTCCGCGCTCGACCTCTCGGACGACGCAGAGATGCAGGCCCGTCTCGGCGGCCTCCACCCGGCCGATTTCTCCGATTATTTCGAGGAGCTGACGGACGCGCAGCGCGAAGCCCTCGTGGAGCGCGCGCCGGGATCGATCACCGGCGAACTGCTCGCCGAGCTGGAAGACGACATCGTCGAGGACGTGCTCCCGCTTCTGGAGCCGGAGCTCATCGCCGATGCGCTGACCGACCTCGACAATGACGACGTCACCCAGATCATCGAGGAGATGGACGACGCGCAGCGCATCCAGGTGCTGGGCGCGATGGACGCGGGCGACCGCGCCGAGGTCGAGGCCTCGCTGGCGTTCGATGACGAGACCATCGGCCGGCTCATGCAGCGCGCCTTTGTGTCCGCGCCGGAGTTCTGGACGGTGGGCGACACGATCGACCACATGCGCGAGGCGGGCGGCGAGCTGCCCGATGTCTTCCACAATATCTACATCGTCGATCCGATGCTGCGACCCATCGGCTATGTCACCCTGTCGCGCCTGATGCGCAGTCCGCGAGACGCCACGCTGGCGAGCCTGATGGAGCTGAAGCTGGTCACCATCGACGAAAGCCAGGACCAGGAGGAGGCGGCCTATCTGTTCGAGAAATACCACCTCGTGTCCGCGCCGGTGGTGAACGCGGCGGGCCGCATCGTCGGCATGATGACCGTCGATGACATCATCGACATCATCCAGGACGAGAACAAGGAGGACATCCTCGGCCTCGCGGGCGTCAGCGCGGCCGGCGTGGCGGATACGGCCGTGGAGACAGTGCGCTCGCGCGCACCGTGGCTGCTGATCAATCTCGGCACGGCGATCTTGGCCTCCATCGTCATCGCGCGCTTCGACTACGCCATCGAACAGCTCGTCGCGCTCGCCGTGCTCATGCCCATCGTCGCGAGCATGGGCGGCAATGCGGGCACGCAGGCGCTGACTGTCGCGGTGAGGGGGCTGGCGGAGCGCGACCTGACCAAGGCCACGGCGCTCAGGGCCATCCGGCGCGAGGGGCTATCCGCCGCCATCATCGGCCTCATCTTCGCCGTCGCGCTCGCGCTGATCGCCTTTGTCTGGTTCGGCGATGTGCAGCTCGCCGTGGTCGCATTCGTCGCAATGATCATCAACCACGTTGCCGCCGGGCTCGCGGGAATACTGATTCCGCTGGGGCTGAAACGGGCAGGCGCAGACCCGGCGGTGAGCAGCAGCGTGTTCGTGACGACCGTGACGGACGTAGTGGGATTTGCTGCGTTTCTGGGGCTGGCGGCGGCGGTGCTGCTCTAGGACGCCCAACTTACAAAAGCGGCTCACCTGAAGTGCGAAAACGGCACGGCGCTTGCAGATTGCACGCGCATGAGCACCACCTTGCGCCTATCCGAGACGGGTCTTCGCCTGATCAAAGCCTTTGAAGGCTACCGCCCCGTGGACCGCGAGCTGGTCACGGGCGCGCGGGTGGTGGGCTATGGCCACCGCCTGCTCACAGACCAGCCGCGCACGATGAGCCGGGACGAGGCATCCGAGGTGCTGGCGCGCGAGCTGGAAGCCTATGAGGAGCTGGTGAATGAGGAGGTGCACGCACCGCTGACGCAAAGCCAGTTCGATGCGCTGTGTTCGCTCGCCTACAATATCGGGCCGAAGGCGTTCCGCGGCTCTGATACGCTGCGCGCGCTCAACAATGGCCGTGTGCTGGACGCGGCCAACGGGTTCGACATCTGGCGCAAGGCCAATGTGAACGGACAGACCTATGTGGTGGATGCGCTGATGCGCCGCCGCACGGCGGAGAAGTCGCTCTTCCTGCGCACCGAGCGCTCGCTCAAAGCACCCGGCGCGCTGCTGGAGCCCGTGGCGGACGAGGCAGCCGCCGCACCCACTGCCGACGACCTGCCCGTCTTCACGAAAGACATGGCCGCCGGCGTCATCGCCCGCGCGCCCTATGACGCGACGCCCAACCCCATGCGCCGCCGCGAGGACAGTCCGGTCGGCGTTTTGACGCTGTCCGAGGTCATCGAAGCGGACGAGGTGGAGCCAGAGGCGGAAATCAGCGCGCTTGACCTTGTGGAGACCGTCGAGGTCGAGGCGGTCGATCTCGCTGGACCCGACATGGCAGAAGAGATCGATTCCGAAGACGAGCCCAAACTTTCCGTCATCTCGGACGCGGCCAACACGCTGGGCACGCGGCTCGAACGGCTGCTGGATGACGGCGAGGATGCGCCTGACGAGACCGCAGACTGGCCGCAATCGCTGATCCGACCAGTGGGCGAGGCGGAAGACGACGCGACGATGGACGATGCGGACGATGCGGGCGCGACCCTGCTGTCCTTCCCGGAGCGCCGCCGTGTCGACACATCCGACACCATCGAGACCACCGACATCGCCGTGGATAGCGACGCGCCCGTCGCCGTCATCGACGAGGTGAAGGCCGACGACATCATCCGCGCCAGCCGTCCGCCCGCCGCGCCCACGCGCGAGGACGCGTTGCTCCGTGCCGAGGCGCTGGAGGATGATGCGCCCGGCCACGGTCTGTGGATCCCGATCATCCTCGGCTTCGCCCTGCTGGGCGCAAGTGTCGCAGCGCTGCTGGTCGGGGCGGACGCGCTGCTAGGCGATTGGGGCGCGGTTCTTGCACTGGTCGGTGCCATCGCCGGTGCGCTGATGGTGGTGTTCGCGCTCTATCTGATCGCGGCTGGCGACGACGAAACGGACTGACTGCGAAACGAATCTTAAGGATTTTCGGCCAAAACCGGCCGCGATGGAGCCCGCCAAGAGGCGCCACAATGACGAGGTGACGTGATGAGTTCCATTCTGCGCGACTGGACCGAAGACCACACGAAGGACTTTCAGAAGTCCGTCATGACGTTCGAGCACAAGCTCGAGGAAACCGGCCTGTTCTCCGACAATGCGCTCGAAGACCTGCTGGAGCGCCACCCGCACTCCATGCTGGATGTCTGCACGATGGGCGGGGAGGATGATCCGCTCTATCCCAACAAGTTTCGCACGGGCGATTTCCGCGGCGTGCCGGCGCGCGCGCTGATCGACGCGGCCAAGGCAGGCAAGGTGTGGATCAATCTGCGCCGCGCCATGAATGTCCATGACGACTACAAGGCGGTGCTGGACCGCATGTATGGCGACCTGGCGGAGGCGACCGGCAACCGCGCCTACAACGCCAATGGCGGCATACTGATCAGCAGCCCCGTTGCGCGCGTGCCGTACCATTTCGACAAGACGGAAACGATCCTGTGGCATGTGCGCGGGCGCAAGGATCTGTATCTGTGGCCGGTGTCGCAGAAATACATTCCGGACACGGCGCACGAATCGATCCTGACCAACCTGCTGGAGGACGACCTGCCC
>JAHDEU010000239.1:0-490 GCA_020628635.1 Hellea sp.
CGCAAGCGCGGACCACCAGTTCCGTATCGAGAAAACCTCGAAGGGTCAGACGACCAACACCCATGTACATGCGGTCAGCGAGAGCGAGCGCGAGGAAGAGATCGCGCGGATGCTGGCGGGTGACGTGGTGACGGCGGAAGCGCGGGCTGCGGCGCGGCAATTGCTGGAACGTTAGGTTTCACCGTCGCGCCCCATCGTTCGATCTCGCGAGGTCAGGCCATGGGCTCGCCGGTCAAGCCGGCGAGATGGGGAGCTATGTGTGGATTGGAGGGCTTCTCCACCCCACTGCAACTCAGGCCGACTTGATCGGCCTGCCCATGGACCATGACACTCCGCTTTGTGCGATCTTTACATTCACCCGCCGAAAGCGCTGCGAGATTCCGTAGGCGCTTCGCCAAGGTCGCTCACTGCTCTTTCACCCACTAGACGCCCCGCAAACCCCGCCGCATATCCCGCTCCATGACCGACCGCGCCGACACATACGCCGACC
>JAHDEU010000239.1:500-4022 GCA_020628635.1 Hellea sp.
GATTGCCCGCATCCGCGCGGCGGACAAGGCTTACTACACACATGACGCACCGACCTTGACCGACGCGCAATACGATGCGCTGCGCATGGAGCTGCGCGCGATGGAGGACCTGTATCCGGAACTCGTCACGCCTGACAGCCCGAGCCAGTCCGTCGGTGCGAAACCCTCTGGACGGTTCGGCAAGATCACGCACAGCGTGCCCATGCTCAGCCTCGGCAACGCCTTCACGGATGAGGACGTGGTGGATTTCATGGCGCGGGCGAAGCGCTTTCTCGGGCTGGAGGACGACGCCGAGATGCGCTTCACGGCGGAGCCGAAGATCGACGGATTGTCCTGCGCGATCCGCTATGAGGACGGCGTTATGGTGCAGGCCGCGACACGCGGCGACGGTGCGGTAGGCGAGGACGTGACCCGCAATGTGCGCACGATCGGGGATGTGCCGCACCGACTGTCGGGCCAGGGATGGCCGTCCGTGCTGGAGGTCCGGGGCGAAGTCTATATCGACCATGCGGACTTCGACGCGATGAATGCGGCGCAGGAGGCAGCGGGCGAGAAGCGCTACATGAATCCGCGCAATGCGGCCGCTGGGAGCCTGCGCCAGATCGATCCGAGCGTGACCGCGTCGCGGCCCCTGCGCTTTTTTGCCTATGCGTGGGGCGAGGTGAGCGAGCCGCTGGCCGACACCCAATCCGGGGCTATCGCAGCGCTGTCGCGTTTTGGCTTCCAGACGAACGAATTGACGAAGACCGCTGATAACGCACAAGAACTGATTTCTCATTATCGCGTTATAGAAGAAAGGCGCGCTGAGCTCGGCTATGACATCGATGGTGTGGTCTACAAGGTGGACCGGCTCGACTGGCAGGACCGGCTGGGCTTCGCATCCCGCGCGCCGCGCTGGGCGATCGCGCATAAATTCCCGGCGGAGAAGGCGGTCACTAAACTGGAGCGGATCGAAATCAATGTCGGCCGCACGGGCTCGCTCGCGCCGCTCGCTTATCTGTCGCCGATCAATATTGGCGGCGTGCTGGTGTCCAAGGCGACGCTGCACAATGAGGACGAGATCGAACGTCTGGGTGTGAAGCCGGGCGATGTGGTCGAGGTGCAGCGCGCGGGCGACGTCATCCCGCAGATATTGCGCGTAGTGACGGATGGCGGTGGCGAGCCCTTCGACTACCCCACGACCTGTCCGTCCTGCGGCGCGGATGCGGTGCGCGCCGAGGACGACAAGGGCAAGCGCGATGTCGTGCGGCGCTGCGTCAACCGCATCGCCTGTCCTGCCCAAGTGGTGGAGTATCTGAAATATTTCGCCAGCCGCCCGGCCTTCGACATTGACGGGCTGGGCGACAAGCAGGTGGAGAGCTTCTTCGAGGCGGGCTTCATCGCCGAGCCTGCCGACATCTTCACGCTGGAGCGCCGGAACGCGGAGCTGCAGCTGGAGGCGCGTGAGGGCTTTGGTGAGAAGTCCACCACCGCGCTGTTCGCGGCCATCAATGCGCGGCGCAGCGTGTCGATGGAACGCTTCACGCGCTCGCTCGGTGTGCGCCATGTCGGGCAGGGGACGGCGCGCCTGCTCGCCCGGGCCTATGGCAGCTTCGCGGCCCTGCGCGCATCCGTCGTGGCGGGCACCGCGGAGATGATGGCGATCGACGGCATCGGCGAAACATCGGCCAATGCGCTGCACGAGTTTCTCAGCGACGAGGCCTCGGCTGCCGCGCTGGACCGCCTGCTGGCGGAAGTGACCGTGGAGGATGCTGAAGCCGTGGCGACCGATAGCGCGGTGGCGGGGAAGACGGTCGTGTTCACTGGCAAGCTGGAGCTGTTCACTCGTGATGAGGCCAAGGCGCGCGCCCAGTCGCTGGGTGCGAAGGTGTCGGGATCGGTGTCGAAGCGGACGGACTATCTGGTGGCAGGCGCGGATGCGGGGTCGAAGCTGCGCAAGGCGGAGGAAGCGGGTGTGACGGTGCTGAGCGAGGCGGACTGGTTGGCGCTGATCGAGGGGTAGGGTTGGGCGCGCGGGGCGCGGCTTTTGAGTTTCGTCACCCCTCCGACCTCGCTTCGCGTCGGCCACCTCCCCTTTCTGGGGGGAAACTTCGAACGATCCGTCACCTTTTCCTCCCCAGAAAGGGGAGGTGGGCATCTGACGCGTCAGCGTCGGATGGTCGGAGGGGTGACGTTTCAAGGGTGCCTTCGCCCCAGCGAAGCCCTTAACTACTCCGGCGACACCTCGCCAAATGCCCCGTCATCGCCCATCATCAGCAGCTTCGCCGAGATGATCGAGAAATACGCGCCCTGCAGCACGAGCTCTCCCGCCTCCACGGCGTCGCGCACGAAGTCGAACGTCATCAGGTTGCGCAAGGACAGCCGCACGCCTTCCAGCTCCATCTCGAATTGCTCGTTCTCCACGCTGCGCGCGCGGACGGCGTCGCGGGCGGGTTCCAGATGCTTGATCCAGGATCCGACGAAGCCCTCGTCCAGCCCGGCGAGACAGCCTTGGATGCCGCCGCAGCTCTCGTGGCCCATGACGACGATGCACTTCACCTTCAGCACGGTCACGGCGAACTCCAGCGCGGCCGCAGTGCCCGGCGTCGGGGTCTGCACGCCGGATGGAGGCACGAGGTTGGCGACATTGCGCAACACGAACATCTCGCCGGGATAGGCGTGGAAGATGTCGGTCGGATCGACGCGGCTGTCCGCGCAGGATATCAGCATGACCTTGGGCTCCTGGCCTTCCGTGCCGAGCTTTTCGTAGAGCTCCTTCTGCTCGTGGAAGTCGCTGGCGCGGAATTCGCGATAGCCGCTGACGAGGTCTTTGCGCATTTCGGTGATGAGGTCGGTCATGGCGCGCGGTGTAATTCAGACTGCCGATGGGTCAAGCGCCCGCATTGACTTGGGTCGAGCGGGCGCGCACTCCCTTGCCCATGGGCGCGAGCGCGACATATCTGCCAAAGGCCAAGGTGCGGGAGCTATCCCGACGGTCGGACCTCTGGGGCGCGTGGCTGACGTTCCACGTTTGGGCCGTGATAGTCGGGGCGTGGGCCGTTGCGATCGTCTGGACCAACCCGCTGACCATACTTCTCGCGGTCCTGATCGTCGGATCGCGCCAGCACGGCATGTCGATCCTGATGCATGACGCGGCGCATGGTGTGCTGTTCAAGACGAAAGCGCTGAACGAGTTCGTCGGCAAGTGGCTGCTCGCCGCGCCCTATGGCGGCGACCTGTATGCCTATCGCCACTACCATCTGAAGCATCACCGACACACACAGACGGAGCTCGATCCCGACCTCTCATTGGCGTCGAAGTTTCCCACGACGAAGGCCTCCATGCGTCGCAAGTTCATGCGAGACCTGACCGGGCGGACCTTCCTGCGCATACGCCTCGCCAATTTGCGCTCCGAGCAGGAGCCGGGGATGGAAGCGTTCCAGAAGACGTCCAGCGTGCCGTTCTACGCGACCAATGCGGTTCTGTTTGCAGGCCTCGCTCTAGCCGGCGCGTGGTGGGTCTATCCGGTCCTGTGGCTGTTGC
>JAHDEU010000240.1 GCA_020628635.1 Hellea sp.
CCGCAGCGCCACCAGCGCGCCGAGCGAATAGCCGACCACGGCCACGGGCGGCTCGACCAGCGACCCCACCAGCGCGGCCGCATCGCGGGCGAGCACGTCAGGCGGCCAGTTCGCCGCCGTATTGGCCACCGTCGATCCGCCGTGCCCGCGCAGGTCCGCCGCCACCACGCGAAAGCCCGCCTCGGTCAGCGACTGCGCGATCGGCGTGTCGAAGAAGTTGCTCCGCGCGCTGCTGGTCAGGCCGTGGAACAGCACCACGGCCGGGCCGTCGCCAGCCGCCAGATAGGACAGCTGGGCGCCATCCTCTGCGGCGTAGCTATGCCGGACCGGCTCGCTCATGCGGGGAACTGTGGCGCAGGCCGACAGGCAGACCGCCAGAACGACTGGGGCGAGCCGCCGCACCTCAATCCCGCCCCAGCCGCGCGGCCAGCCACGCCATGGAGGGCAGGGTGAAGGCGAGCCCCACCGCCGTGCTGATCCCGCCCGCATCCAACGCGCCGAGCCAGAGCTGGCCCAGCGTCGCGACCGAATAGATGCCGCTCATCAGCCCGAAGCCGCAGAGCATCAGCACCTGCGCCCGCCGCTCCGGCCGGATCAGCGCCGATCCGGCGAGGAACAGGCCGACCACGATGTCCGGCAGGAAGAACATATTGTCCGCCCGGCCAGCCGCCAGTTCTGACATCTGCCAGGCGATGGTCCCGAGTCCGACGAGAATGGCGATGATGCGAATGGCTTTCATGGGTCTATCCTTTTGCTTTCAGTCTTGCCGCGAGGCGAGGGCGCGGCAAGTCACACTTGTCTTTACCCGCCATGCCCTGCTCTTTGGCGGCGAGGCCCCTCTGGCATCCCCAGCCTTCCCGCCCTAGACACCCGGCAGGAGGGTCGTCGTTTTGGACTTCATTCAAGGGCTGTGGAACGAAGTCGTGTCGGGTGCGCGCCCGCTGCTCACCGCGCTGCTGGTCGTGAACATCATCCTGCTCGTCCTCGCACGACCCATCGTCAGCCTGATCGCGCCGGGCGAAACCCATCCCTCGTCCAAGGTCCGCATCTTCCAGGCGCTGAACCTGCTTCTGATCCTGTTCCACGTCATCGACTTCGGCCTGCGCCAGCTCCTGCCCGACGCCTATGAGGGCTATGTCATCAAGATCGGCATGTCGCTCATGTCGGTCTATGCGGGCGTGTTCCTGCACAATCTCGCCGGGACGCTGTCGCGCAAACGGTTTGGGCGCGAACGCAAGCTCGACAACGAGACCATCCATGTCGAGACCTACAACTCCCGCCTCGTCGGAATCGTGCTGCTCTCGGTTATCGTGCTCACGGTCGTCTACGTCCTCATCAAGATCTGGGGCGCGGACTCGCTCCTGGAGACCACCGGCATATTCGGCATCTTCATCGCCTTTCTCGCCTTCACCTCCGGCATTTGGGCGCCGGACATCGTGTCCGGGCTGATCATACTGAACTCCGACATCCTGGTGGACGGAGACGTCGTGGTCATTGACGGCCATCCGGACGAGTTCATCATTGCGCGCGTCACGCTGATCTATGTCGTGCTCTACGACGTGCGCAACAATCACCGCACCCTGCTGCGCAACACGCAGTTCATCCAGTCTCGCATCGACAACCTGTCGCGCATCGCCAGCACGGACGGCATCCGCCTGCCGTTCCGCTACAATATCGGCTACCCCGACATGCCGGACAGCCGGGAGGCGCGGATCACCGAGCTGGCCGGCTACCGCAAGCGCATCGACCGCATGTTCGAGGCCGCCTACGCCGCCTGCACGGCGGACGACACTGTGCGCGTCAACCCGAACACCAAATTCGAATGGGCCATGACCAATGCGGGCGACGACGCGCTGGAGTACACGCTGTGGATCTATCTGGAGCGCATTCCCAACACCAAGATCACGGCCACCGTGCGCCGCCACTTGATGGGCACGCTCTACCGCACGAATGAAGCCGTGCTCACGGCGGCCATGGCCGAAGGCATCGACCTGTCCACCCCGCGCCTGGTCGATGCGCGGCTGAGCAGCCCCGAGCCTCTGCCGCCCGCAGCGCCGTCGGCGTGAGCCGCGCGAGGACTGCTCTTCACCGGCTCGCGAGCCTCGCCTGCATCGGCTATGCGGTGGTCCTCGTCCTCGTTCTGATCTCCCATGCTACGGGCCGCTGGCCGTTCATGCTGTTTGCGAGCTTTACGCCCATGCTGGCGGTATTCGCTCTGCCCATGCTGGCGCTAAGTTTCATGGCGCCGCGCTGGACGACGCCTGTGCTCGCCATCCTGTCCATCGCGGTGTTCGAGCCCTTCGTGCGGTTAGACGACTTCGCCAAACCCACCGGGGCCTCCTGCGAGGACGGTACCTGCACCACGGTCGTCATGGCCAATCTGCGCCTAAGTCCGGACGCCGCGGCACGCCTCGCCGCGCTGCCCGATGCCCGCGCCGACTTCACCGTGCTGGTCGAAGTCCCGTGGACCACGACACAGGAGGAGCTGTCCGCGCTATTCGGCCAATCTGTCCTCATGCTCCGCCCGTCCGCCCCGCGCATGGGCAGCCGCATCGCAGTCCTGTCCCGCAGCGATGCCGTGGCCTCCGTGAGAGAGCATCACCCCGGTCTCGATCACCATCCCCGCAGCTATGTCACGCTGGACATGAACCCGGACGCGCCCGTGCCCGACATCATCGCCGCCCACGCCATGTGGCCCAGATCGCCCCGCGCGGTCGAAGCCCGTGACGCGTATCTCGACATGATCCGGGAGAACATCGGAGCGCGAGACGAATTCGTCCTCATCGGCGACTTCAACATGACCCCGTGGGAGCCTGCCTTTGCCCAGCTTCCGGGCCGCCGCGCGGGCGATCCGCGCTGGGCCCGCACCTGGAATGCGCGCGGGGTGGAGAGCCTGACCATCGACCACGCGCTGGTGGGCGAGGGGATGGAGGTCGTGGCGTCCGACGTGCTGCCGGACATCGGCTCGGACCACTACCCGATCCGCGTCACCGTGCGGCCTGCACGTTAGTTCCCGATGCATCTGAAATCCAGCCGCCCGGGTTCGTCGTCATAGCCGGGGCGGGGTTGCTCGTCGGGTTCGCGCGGGAAAGGCATGGGGTCTGCCCCCGTCATCGCCCAGCTGGTGCGCACTTCGGCGAACATGGCCTGCTCGAACTGGTACCAGCTCACCCCGCCGCAAGCGTCGCAGGACATGCCGGGGCGGAGCTGCGCCTTGACCGTGCGGCGGCAGATACGCTCCATTTTCAGGATGATCTCGGACACCTCCTCGTCCGTGTAGATGATGTCGCGGGCGTCGCGCGATTGCTTTTCGGACAGACGCGCGCGGGTCGCGGCGAGCAGCTTGCGCAGGCGCTGGACTTCGGCATCGAGCGCGATTTCGTTCTCCGACACGGTGGCCGCGCGGGAGGGTTTTCTATGATGTCGAACCATGGGGGTCTCTTTCGTGGGAAGGGAAGGTGAGGGGCGCGCAGCCGGCCACGCTATGCGGCCGCGCTGTTTCAGCAGCCACTGGGGCGGTTCGTCTGGCTCCCGATCGGGAGGCACGAGCGCGGGCCTGCCCCCGTGATGGAAGACAGGAGGGATCACCATTCGTGGGCGAGGCCCGCGCTTCGGGGACGATCCGTGGGGGTCTCCACGATCCGACAGGGCCGGCAATCGGCTCACCCATCGTGTTCGCCAGAGGCCGCCCGGGCTTTCGGCCCGAACGGCATGGCGCCCGGGCGGGGGAAGGCGCACCTCACGGGTCCTACCGCTCGGCTCGTATCACATCACCCCGCCTGATCGCAGGCCGCCCCACAGCGGACCGCCCGCGCCCCGTAAAGTCGCGAGCCACCCATGCATGGTAGCACTCATCCCCAAACCCACCGACCGAGAGCAACGGACTCCCTCGTGCCAGGGGTGGGAATAACCAAGCTATCGAGCCGAGCGGGCAGGGGGATATGATTGTTGAAAAGTCCACCAATACGGGCGCGCGGCAGCCGCGATGCCGAGGATGGATCGTGCCCACAGCC
>JAHDEU010000241.1:0-296 GCA_020628635.1 Hellea sp.
GGCTTCCGTCCATATTGAGTTCGTAAAGGCCGATGGAGAAGAGTTGCATCAACTCGCGGGCATAGTTCTCGTCGGCCTGAAGGTTGAACCCCTCCCGCACACGCTTGCCGAAAAAAGTCAGATATTGCGCCATAGCCGGGCTGAAGGTGATATCTTCCAGCAGATCGCGGTAATTGCCGAACGCGTTCTCGCCCAACACGTCGATGTAGTGACCGAAGCGGTAGGCCCTCACCATTTGACCCGCGCCCTGCTCGTCGGACACGACCACGATCTGGCTGAGCGCGAAGATCATGCGC
>JAHDEU010000241.1:306-2132 GCA_020628635.1 Hellea sp.
CGCAGCATGTCCTCGCCGCCCATGGCGCGGTCCCACCAGATCGCCTTGTGCGCCCGCGCATTGCGTAGCTCGCCTACCGTATCGCGCCGGTAAAGCTCATCGACAACCGTCGCGTATGGGATAGCCAGCTGTTCACCGAGCCAATCAGCCGCGCTCGTCCCCACCAGAGCATCTGTGTCCGGCAGACTGGCCCCGAAACCGGCACGCGTCAGGAAATCCGTTGCGTTCTGCCGGGTGCTGAGCTCCAGCGTCTTGCTTTCAGTAACCAGCGGAGGGGGTGGTGGTTGGACAACTGGCGCCGGAGTTGGCGCGCTGGAGCTTTCCCCTCCGCCGCAGCCTGCGACGAGCGCTAACAGTGTCGCGCACAGGAATAACTTGTACTTGACTAATTTCATCTCACCCCAACAATCAGGGGCGAGGTCTATCGGTCATTCGGTAAACTGGACTAAAGATTCGTGGTTAACCCGGCATTGAAGAGCAAAGTCTTCGCGGTCCGGCTACCAGTTCTTTCGCGGAGCTAAATGAAAACGAGGAGAGAGCTCCAACGGATTTAACGCCCCTTAACCGTGTTCCCTCACACGGCTGCAAGTCGGAGATGCGATGATTGACGGCGTCCAGCTTCGCCACGCACGCTGATACAGAAGGGGCCGGTATCTTGCGACTGCATCTCCACTTCAGACACATGGCCATGTCCGGCGCTATGCTCGGCCTTGCGGCGTGTGGCGGTGAGTCCGCGACGGCGCCTACCGCGCCGACGATTGTCGCTCCACCCCCTCCAGTTGCGACACCCGATACGTCGCGCGATAAGCCGACGACGCTTGAGGCATCCCGCTTTCTTCAAAAGGCGAGCTTCGGCGGCACGCCGGAAGACATCGCGGAACTTGAGGAACTGGGCTATTCTGAGTGGTTCCGGCGGCAGGTCGCCCTGCCCCACACGGACTACGCCCCCTTCATCAAGGGCCGCCACCCGATGAAGAAGGAAAACCTGTCGGACCTCTTCTACGTGCAGGCCATCGAATACGACAACCAGCTCCGCCAGCGCATGACCTTCGCCCTGTCGCAGATCGTGCCCGTCTCCACCGTCAGCGTGCGACCCCTACCCGTCGCAAGCCATGTCGACATTCTCGGCAACAACGCGTTCGGCAATTACCGCGAGCTGCTGGGCGATGTCAGCCGCGGCCACGGCATGGGATATTTCCTCACCTTCGAGAACTCGCGCAAGGCCGACCCCGATAAGGGCACCCAGCCGGACGAGAACTATGCCCGCGAGATCATGCAGCTTTTCACAATCGGTCTGGTGGAGCTGGAACCGAATGGCGAAGTGCGGCTGGACGGCATGGGCGAGGCGACGGAGACCTATACGCAGGACGATGTTTCCGAGCTCGCCAAGGTGTTTACGGGGATGCATGTCCGGCGCGACTTCTCCACGCACGACCAGCCCATGAGCCATGACCAATCCCGCCATGACTCTGACGCCAAGACCGTGCTGGGCCGGACCATCCCGGCGGGTGGCACGATCGATAGCGATATCGACGCAGCTCTAGGCATTCTGTTCGAACACCCCAATGTCGCGCCCTTCATCTCCAAACAGCTGATCCAGCGTTTCGTCACGTCCAATCCGTCGCCGGATTATGTAAAGCGCGTGGCAGACGCTTTCCTCGCGGGAACGGCGGAGCTGCCGGACGGAACGTCGGTGGGAACGGGCGAAGCCTTCGACCTGCAGGCCGCGCTCGCCGCCACGCTGTTCGACGAGGTCGCGCTGTCAGAAGATGCAAGCGCAGACCCGCATTTCGGCAAGGTGCGCGAACCGGTGCTGCGCGTCGCGC
>JAHDEU010000241.1:2142-3984 GCA_020628635.1 Hellea sp.
GACCCGACCTTGCGCGGGTCCGTCACTCAGCCCGACGGCATGCCGCACACGCACCGGCTGCGCGAGACGGGCGTGACCAACAGCATCGACCAGCTCGCATTCGGTGCGGACAGCGTGTTCAATTTCTACCGTCCGGGCTTTCGCAAGACGGGGTCGCATACGGGGGAAGCCGGGCTGCTGGCGCCCGAGCTGCAGATCACGCACACCTCTTCTGTCGGCGGCTATTTCGATTTCATGTTCTTTCTCGTCGCCGGAAACTTCGAAAAGGACCACGGCTTCGCACAGACCTTCGCGGAGTTCGCGGCCGTGGCGGACGATCCGGATAAGTTGATCGATCAGCTCGACACGCTGCTCGTGCATGGACGGTTGAGCCCGGACACGCGGGCACGCATCACGGCCATGCTGGAGCAGAAACCGATCCGCGAGGGCGACAAGGCAGCTAGCGACCGCAACGCGCGCGCAACGCTGGCCACGCTGTTCGTGGTCACGTCGCCCGAGTTTATGGTCCAGAACTAGAGAGATGCGGGCATGATCGACAGACGAAAATTTCTCAGGGCGTCCGTGACAGGTGCCGGGGCCGTCGCGCTGTCCGGCGCGTTGCCCATGTTCAAGGCCTTCGCCAACGCGCCGACGGACTACAAGGCGCTTGTCTGTGTATATCTGAACGGCGGCATGGATGGCCACGACACGATAATCCCCCATGACGTGCCAAGCTACACGCAATGGTCCAACATCCGGCGTCCCCTGCTGGAAGCCTACCGGGCGGAGAACAGCGACTCGCGCGAACGCGATAATCTGCTGGCGCTGAGCGAGTCGGACCAGGGCGGGCGCAGCTTCGCCCTGCCAGCCGAACTTGCGCCCCTGCACGACCTGTACGAGGCGGGCGATCTCGCCGTGGTCGCCAATGTCGGCACATTGGAAGAATACATCACCCGTTCGACCCTGCGCACGCGTCGCAAGCCGCCGCGCGTCGGCTCGCACAACGACCAGAGCGCGATCTGGCTGTCCGCCAAACCGGAAGGCCTAGCCGATACGGGCTGGGGCGGTCGCATGCTGGACCTGTTCGCGTCGGGCACGGAGGCCGAGCGCGACCTGTTCCGCGCCATTGGCGTCGGCCATGACGACATCTTCCTGCAAGGCCGCCGCACGGACGCCCTGCGACTGTCCCGCGAGGGCCTGTCGCGCGTGCGCATGGGCCAGAACGGCTACTGGTTCGGCCTGCCCCTGCAGACCATGCCGCCCATCTTGACCGATCACTACCGCGACGGAGTCGTGGCGGAGCGCGCCAATTTGTTCGAGCGCGACCTCGTGCGGGCCAGCCGCGCCTCCTTCGATGTGCGCGACCGGATCGAGGCGTCTTTGAACGGGGTCGCGGACCTAGATCCGGGTTTTGACTCCGAGAGCGTGTTTTCCATGCAGATGCGCACGACGCTGCGCATGATCGCGCAAAATGCGGATTTCGGCGCGAATCGGCAGATCTTCATGTTGCGGCTAGGCCTGTTCGACACCCATGGCGGCCAGGCCGCGCGCCTGTTGCAAAACCACACGACGCTGGCCAACGCGCTGGGCGCGTTCCAGGCGGGACTGCGCCAGATTGGGCTGGCCGACCACGTGACTACATTCACGGCCAGCGACATGGGCCGCACGCTGGTGACCAACGGCAGCGGCACCGACCACGGCTGGGGCAATCACCACATCGTCATGGGCGGGGCCGTCCGGGGCGGGCGCATCATCGGCGACATACCGCCACCTGAATACGGGCACGAACAGGACTTCGGAGGCGGACGCCTCATCCCGACGACATCTGTCGATGAATACGCCGCCTCGCTGGGCCGTTGGTTC
>JAHDEU010000242.1 GCA_020628635.1 Hellea sp.
GCTCGTGGCGACACCTCCCCTAAAAGGGGAGGAGTGATGTCAGAAAGTCACTGGAGGCCGAATAACGAAGCTCATTTCGCTGGCGTGACCGGCGGGCCCATGAGCAGACCTGGCAGTTCAGGGGCTCGAGAAAGCGCGCCTACCCGCCTTCCGTCATTCCCGACGGATTGATCTCTGTTTCGCAGATATCCGTCACCTCGCGGTTCTGGCTATCGACGAAGATCACGCGCTCGGGCTCGATCTCGCGGACCTGCTTTTCCTTGCGCTGGATCGGCTCATAGGGCGGGTTCTCGATCTCGGTGATGGCGTAGAAGGTCTTGGTCTTGGCGGGGATGACCACGCGGGTCAGCGCACTCATCGGGGTGCAGGTCTGCATGGGCGGCACATCGACCACGACCGGCTCGGGCAATGGCTCGGGCACGGTGTTGCACGCGGCGAGCGCGAGGGTGCCGAGCATGGCAGCGGAAAGGGCAAGGCGCATGATGTCTCCGATGAGGTTTCGCCCCCGTCCTGCCGGAATGGCGGGACACAAATGGGGCGGTCGCGTGACCCCTTGCGGGCGCGGATCGTGGGGCTGCCACAATGCTGCCCCGTAGAGGTGGTTGGTGACGTGGTTAAGACTTTCTTTCTTAAAACGTGGTGAACGCGGACTGACTCAGCCGTAACTTGAATTCCCGGTCCAACCGCCCCCAAGAGGCGAGCGGACCGACGGAAAGGACACCCAGCCCGTGAGTATGACGATCACACTTTTCCAAGCCGCGCTCGACCCCGTTTCCGCGGGCGATTTCTCATTCTGGTCGCTGTTCCTGCGCGCCGACTGGGTGGTGAAGGGCGTCATGATCCTGCTGGCGCTGGCCTCGCTCTGGAGCTGGGTCGTGGCCATCGATAAGTTCATCATGTTCTACATGCTCAAGAAGCGTGCGACGGACTTCGAGGACACATTCTGGTCCGGCCGCACGCTGGACGAGCTGTCCACGGCACTCGGCAATGACACGCGCGATCCCATGGCGCGGGTGTTCGCTGCCGCCATGCGGGAGTATAACGAGACGGGCTCGGTGCAGCGGATCGGTGCGGAGAGCGCCACCCATGAGCGCATCGACAGCGTCATGAACCTCGTCATCAACCGCGAGCTGGGCAAGGCGGAACGCGGCATGCCGGTGCTGGCGACCGTGGCCTCGGCCAGCGTGTTCGTCGGCCTGTTCGGGACCGTTTGGGGCATCATGAACGCCTTTCGCGCCATCGCGGCCTCCAACAACACCAACCTGTCCGTCGTTGCACCGGGCATTGCGGAGGCGCTGTTCGCGACCGCGCTCGGCCTGATCGCGGCTATTCCGGCGCTGGTTTTCTACAATCTCTACCGCGCCGATCTGGAGCGCTATGGCGCGCGGCTGGAAGGCTATGCGGATGAGCTCTCCGCCATTCTGTCGCGCAAGCTCAACAAGGGCGGCTAGGCCATGGGCGTCAATATCAGTTCCGGCGGAGGCCGCCGCAGCGGGTCCGGGCGCAGGCGCGTCCATGGCAGCGGTCTGAACGCGGACATCAACGTCACGCCGCTTGTCGACGTCATGCTGGTGCTGCTGATCGTCTTCATGGTCGCCGCGCCGCTGCTGGCCGTCGGCGTGCCGATCGACCTGCCCAAGACCGACGCGAAGGCACTGCCGAGCCAGAACGAACCGCTGACCATCACGGTCGATGCCGAAGGGCTGGTCTATCTGCAGGAAGAAGTCGTGCCAATGGAAGAGCTTGTCGCCAAGCTCGTGGCCGTCGCGGATGCGGGCTATGACGAGCGCATCGTGCTGCGCGGCGACGAAAATTCGGACTACGGCTCGGTGATGCAGGTCATGGCGCGGATCAACGCGGCCGGTTTCTCCAACCTCAACCTCTCGACGGACCCGATCAGCCAGTAATGCGCGCGGGACTGCCCATATCGCTGGCGCTGCACGCCGCCGTGCTGTGGGGCGGGACCATGGCCTTCTCCAAGGCCAAGCCGCTGGAGGAGGGCCGGATCGTGCCTGTGACACTGGTCTCGATTGCCGACGTCACAG
This sequence comes from Hellea sp., assembly GCA_020628635.1. Lineage (GTDB taxonomy): Bacteria > Pseudomonadota > Alphaproteobacteria > Caulobacterales > Maricaulaceae > Litorimonas. Next base: position 2,046 of record JAHDEU010000242.1, read on the forward strand.
ACATTCGCGCCGCCATCGAGCCGCCGACGCCCAAGCCGAAGCCCGTCATCGAGCCGGAGCCGGACGAGCCGATGCAGGTGCTCACGGCCGCTGACAACGCTCCAGACAAGGCGGATGAGACCCGCATCGCGCCGGACGAAGAAGCCGTGCCGGAACCCGTCGTGCCGCCGGAAGCGGAGCCTGACGACGAGGTGGAGCCCGAGCCGGAGAAGTTGGCCGAGGCCAAGCCTGTCTTCGATCTCGACCGCATCTCCACGCTGATCGACAAACGGAAGGATGTGTCCACCACGGCCAACACCCAGCAGGCGACTGAAGCGGATGTCGAAAAGCTGGTCTATGCCGACCGCGCACGCGAAGGGATCGGGACGGGCACCAAGATGACGGTGTCGGAGCTCAACGCGCTGCAGACGGCCATGTACAAATGCTGGCGCATGCCGGCCGATGCGGCGGACCTCGAAAAGCTCGTCGTGCGCCTGCAGGTGGACATGCTGCCCGGCGGGTTCGTCAAGGACGTGCAGGTCATCGACCGCGCGGCCCAGCGCAGAAAGGCGCCCGGCAATGCATTCTGGGACGTGGCCGAAATGCGCGCCGTGCAGGCCGTGACGAAGTGTGCGCCTTACGATTTCCTCCCGGAGGAGAAGTTCGATCAGTGGGAATCGCTGATTTTGAATTTCCGCCCCAAGCTGTAGAACGCCCCCTATGACGCGAACTCTCCTGACACTGCTCGCCGCCAGCGCGTGCCTTGCGACGCTCGGCCTCGCCGCGCCCGCGCACGCACAGATCGAAGTCGACATCACCCAGGGCAATATCGACCCCATGCCGATCGCCATACCGGACTTCATCGGGACGGACCCGCAAACGCGCGAGATCGGCCGCCAGATCGCAGAAGTCATACGCGCTGACCTGGAACGCTCCGGCCTGTTCCGCGCGCTCGACCCGGCGAGCTTTCTGGAGACGCAGACCGATATCGACTACGAGCCGACCTTTGCCGATTGGCGCATCATCAAGGCGGATGCGCTGGCGTCGGGCCGCATCGTGGCCGATGGTCCCGACAAGGTGCGCGTCGAGTTCCGGCTCTGGGACGTGTTCGCGGGCAAACAGCTCAAGGGCATCCGCTTTTCCACATCCAACGAGAACTGGCGCCGCACGGCCCACAAGGCATCGGACGCGATCTACACCGCGCTGACGGGCGAGGAGGGCTATTTCGACTCCCGCATCGTCTTCGTGGACCAGCGCGGGCCGAAGACCGACCGCGTCAAGCGGCTCGCGGTCATGGACAGCGACGGGCATAACCCGCAATATCTGCTGGGCGGCTCGGATCTCGTCATCAGCCCGCGCTTCGATCCCGCCAGCCAGACCATCACCTATATGAGCTACGAGACGCTGCCCGCGCAGGTCTACATGCTCGACATCAATACGGGCCGCCGCGAACGGCTCGGCAGCTTTCCGGGCATGACATTCGCGCCGCGCTTCTCTCCGGATGGCTCCAAACTGATCCTGTCGATGATGAAGGACGGTAATTCAGACCTTTACGCCATGGACCTGCAGTCGCGCTCGACCAAGCGGCTAACGACCGATCCGGGTATCGACGTGTCGGGCAGCTACAGCCCGGACGGAAAGCGCATCGTGTTCCAGAGCGACCGCGGCGGCAGCCCGCAGCTCTACACCATGAATGCGGACGGCTCGGGCGCGAAGCGGATCAGCTTCGGCGATGGCCGGTTCAACTCTCCCGTCTGGAGCCCGCGCGGCGACAAGATCGCCTTTGTGCGCCAGAACAAGGGCAAGTTCGCCATCGGCGTCATGGACCCGGACGGCAAGAATACGCGCATCCTGACCGACGACTGGTCCGTGGACATGCCCAGCTGGTCGCCCAATGGCCGCGTCATCATCTTCACCAAGGAATCGCGCGGCCGCGA
>JAHDEU010000243.1 GCA_020628635.1 Hellea sp.
GTGCGCAGCGCACATAATGAGCTCGCGCGAACCCATGTGACACCGAGAGATGACGCCATGACCGAATCCAGCCTGTCCGCTGAACACGCCGACTTCTTCGAGCGGTTCAAATCCTTCTGGGCCGACCCGTCCGGCGAGCGCGTGCTGGAGATCATCGCGCCTGACGCGACCATCCACTTCACCGGCGCAGGCGTCATGTCCGGGCGCGACTATGCCGAGTGGATGGGCGAGACACTGGCGGGCATGGAGAACATGGTCGTCACGCCGATGGACTGCGCGGGGTCCGGCGACATGCTCTACATCGCCTGGGAAACCGCCGCCGACCTGCACGGCGAACGCCGCACCTATCGCGGCGTGGACCGCTTTCGCATCAGAGACGGCATGGCCGTCGAGGAGCATGTCATCTTCGACTCGGCCGTTCTGACACCAGAAGGCCGAGGCGGGATCGAACACGCGTGAGTGCGCCTGCGCGCTGAAAGGGCGTCACAGCGAGGATGGCGGCGATGCGTGTTCGTCAGTCGCCGCGAGTCCCCTCACGCCGTGCCGCCCACCGTGATCTGCTCCACATAGAGGCTCGGCTGTCCGACACCCACGGGCACGCCCTGGCCCGCCTTGCCGCAGACGCCGATGCCGGGGTCGAGTTCCATGTCGTTGCCGATGTGGCGGATCTGCTGGAGGATCTTGGGGCCGTCGCCGATGAGGGTGACGCCCTTGAGCGGTTCCTCGATCCTGCCCTTCCGCACGCGGTAAGCCTCGGTGCATTGGAAGACGAATTTGCCGGACGTGATGTCGACCTGGCCGCCGCCGAAATTGGAGGCGTAGATGCCGTCCTCGAGCTCCGCGATCATCTCTTCCTGCGGGACCGAACCGCCCAGCATGAATGTGTTGGTCATGCGCGGCATGGGGGCGTGGGCGTATGATTCGCGGCGGCCATTGCCGGTGGGCTCCACGCCCATGAGCCGTGCGTTGAGGCGGTCCTGCATGAAGCCCTTGAGGATGCCGTCCTCGATCAGCACATTGCGGCCCGACGGCGTGCCCTCGTCATCGACGGAGAGCGAGCCGCGGCGGCCGGGCAGGGTGCCGTCGTCCACGATGGTCACGCCGGGAGAGGCCACGCGCTCGCCCAGCTTGCCCGCGAAGGCGCTCGTGCCCTTGCGGATGAAATCCCCCTCCAGCCCGTGGCCCATGGCTTCGTGCAGCAGCACGCCGGGCCAACCAGGACCGAGCACGACGTCGAACGGACCGGCGGGCGCGTCCACGGATGTGAGGTTGACCTGCGCCTGGCGCAACGCTTCGCGCGCCATGGGCTAGGATCGGTGATCTGGTCATAGGGCTTGCGGCCGCCCATGCCGACATAGCCGCTCTCGCGCCGTCCCTTTCGCTCGGCAATGACGCTGATGTTGAGCCGCACCATGGGGCGGACGTCGTCGATGCGGTGGCCGCCGGCTTTCAGAATCGCGATCGCCCGGCGGTTTCCCGCCAGCGTGACCGAGACCTGCACGACTTCCGGGTCGAGCGCGCGCACGAACCCGTCGATCTGCTGCAGCAGGCCGACCTTGTCCGCAAAGCCGGGATCCTCCGTCGGGTCGATATCGGGATAGAGCGCGGTGTTGGTCCGGCGCGGCGCAGCGCTCATCGTGCCGTCATGGCCGAGCTTGACCATCTGCACGGCGTCCGACGCGCGGCCCAGCGCGGCCGCAGACAGCTCGGAGCTTTGCGCGAAGCCGGACGCCTCGCCCGCCACGCAGCGCAGCCCGAAACCGCGCGTGGCGTTGAAGCTCGCCGTCTTCAGCCGGCCGTCATCGAATGACAGCGCCTCGGACGAGGAGCGCTCCACGAACAGCTCCCCGTCGTCGCTGCCCGCCAGCGTGTCCTCCAATATGCGGTTGGCTTGCGACGCCGAAAGGTCGCTGTCGTCGAATACGAAATCTGTCATGCCCCCTAGTTAAGGGCATCGGGCCCCCACACAACGGGGAAGGGCACAACTCTGCAAATCGACCTCTCGCAGGGCTTTATTCGCCGGGGCATCGTGCTAAGGCGCGCCGCAGACGGCTCCAAACCACGGGATGCGGTCGGCTTTGCTGTGTGGATGCGACAATCCGCGTCCGAAAAGCCCGCCCAAACTGCGGCAAAGATGCCTATATCGGAACGACGGAAGCGCTACTCGCGTCATCCGCTCACACCAGACGAGGAACACATGCGCGCCAAACACGCCGTGACAGCATTGAGTGCGGGCCTTCTGGCCCTGGTGGCGGGGGCGCACGCGCTGGCCCGCGACGTCGGCGACCAGTTCGGTCCCGAGGTCAATGGCTGGTTCCTGCAGGACCCCGCCACGCCCGTGATGGAAGAGCTGATCTTCGTGCACAATCTGGTGCAGGTGATCATTACCGGCATCGTGATCCTGGTCTTCGGACTGATGATCTATATCTGCTGGCGTTATGCCGAGAAGCGCAACCCCGTGCCGTCCAAGACCTCGCACAACACGCTGATCGAGGTGATCTGGACCATCGTGCCGGTCATCCTGCTGGTCATCATCGCGGTTCCGTCCATGAGCCTGCTCTACAAGCAGGACCGCCTGCCGGAAACGCAGCTGACCGTGAAGGCCGTCGGCGGCACATGGAACTGGACTTACTCCTATCCCGACTTCGAGAATGTGGAGGAGTTCGTTTCCAACCCGCTCGACGAGACGCAAGCCAAGGCCGTCGGCCAGCCCTACCTGCTGGCAACCGACGCGCCGCTGGTCGTGCCGGTCAACACCCCCGTCAAGGTGCTGGTGACCAGCGTCAACAACATGCACAGCTGGGCCATGCCGAGCTTCGGCGTGAAGATGGACGCCGTGCCCGGCATCATCAACGAGACCTGGTTCGAGGTGAACAAGGAAGGCACTTATTACGGCCAGTGCTCCGAGATCTGCGGCATCCGCCACTACTACATGCCCATCGAGGTCAAGGTGGTCAGCCAGTCCGAATTCGCGCGCTACATCGCGGCGGGCGGCGAGCCCGAGGACAAGTTCGCAGGCCTCGACCTCAACCAGACATCCGGCGCGGCCATGGCCGCCGCCAATCGCTAGACGCTAGAGAGAGACAAAGACAATGGTCGCACTTCCCGGCGCAGACATCCCCGTCACGCATTCGCATGACGACGAAAAACCCGGTTTCTTCGCGCGGTGGTTCTACTCCACCAACCACAAGGACATCGGCACGCTCTACCTGATCTTCGGCATCATCTCCGGCGTCATCGGCGGCTATCTGTCGTTCATGATGCGCATGGAGCTGATGAGCCCCGGCATCGACGTGTTCGATAGCGCGCACACCTATCTGGTGTTCGTCACCATGCACGGCCTGATCATGATCTTCTTCATGGTCATGCCCGCGCTGATCGGGGGGTTCGGCAACTGGTTCATACCGATCATGATCGGCGCGCCCGACATGGCGTTTCCGAGGATGAACAACCTGTCCTTCTGGCTGCTGCCGACCGCGCTGATCTGCCTGTTGGTGAGTTTCTTTGTTCCGGGGGCCGCGGAAGGCAACGGCTTTGGCGGGGCGTGGGTGATGTACCCGCCGCTCTCGACCACGGGCTCGCCCGGACCGGCGTTTGACTTCATCATCATCGGTCTGCTGGCGGCAGGTTTCTCGTCCATCTTCGGCGCGATCAACTTCATCACCACCATCTTGAACATGCGTGCGCCCGGCATGACCATGCACAAGATGCCGCTCTTTGCCTGGGCGGTTCTGGTCACGGCCTTCCTTCTGCTGCTGGCCCTGCCCGTGCTGGCTGCCTCGCTGTTCATGCTGCTGACCGACCGGATCGAGGGCGGCACGGCCTTCTTCGACCCCGCGCGCGGTGGTGACCCGCAGATGTTCCAGCACCTGTTCTGGTTCTTCGGCCACCCGGAAGTCTACATCATGATCCTGCCGGCGTTTGGCATCGTGTCCCACATCATCTCGACCT
>JAHDEU010000244.1 GCA_020628635.1 Hellea sp.
CGCAGGTGCGACCTTGCTAGATCTGCGCGTCCATCCAGCGCTTGTAGCTCTTGGTCTGGCGCGCCTGGTTGCGCTGCTGGACGAGGCTGGCCAGCACGGGGTTGTGCTTGGCCTTGGGTGCATCGCCGCGGCTCATGCGGCGCAGATTGGCTTTCGCCAGCGCCATGTTGGCGAGCGAGCGCAGGGCCGGGTTCTTCCAGCTCACAGATTGCACCGAGCCCGCCACCTCCTCGCCCGCCTGCCAGCGCGCGGGCAGGTCGGGCGTGGTGATCAGTGCGCGGGCGAGGCCGACGAGGTCGATGCCTTCCGTCCCGATCACGCGCTCGGCCGTGTCGCGCCGGGTGACGCCGCCCGTCACCATGAGCGGCATGGAGGCGGATGCCGCGATCTGTTCGGCGAAGTCGAGGAAATAGGCTTCGCGGGCTTTCGTGCTCTGGCTGACGCGGCCGTCCACGCTTTCGCCCATCATGGCCGAGCTCTCATAGCTGCCGCCGGAGATTTCCACGAAGTCCACCGCGTCGCGGCCCAGCCAGTCCACCACGCGCGTGGCGTCGGCGACGTCGAACCCGCCCTTCTGGAAGTCCGCCGAGTTCAGCTTCACCGCGACCACGAAGTCGTCGCCCACCCGGTCGCGCACCGCCCGCACGATGTCGCGCAGCACGCGGGCGCGGTTCTCGAGGCTGCCGCCATAGGCGTCGTCGCGGCGATTGGTCAGCGGGCTGAGGAATTGCGCGAGCAGATAGCCATGGGCGGCATGGATCTGCACGCCGTCCGCGCCGACCGATTGGGCCGCGACGGCCGTCTCGGAGAAGCGGCGCACCAGGCCGCGTATCTCGTCCTCGCTCATGGCGCGGGCGGGTGCGAACAGCTTGGATAGCGTCTCGGAGCCCATGTCGAGCCGCGACTCCGACGCGCTGACCGCTTCCTGGCCTTGCGCCGCGTAGAGTTGCCGCCCGGGGTGGCTGATCTGCATGATGAGCGAGGCGCCTTCCGATTTGGCGGCCGCGATCCAGCGTTCGAACCGGCCGCGCGCATCCGCATCGTCCAAGGTTCCGTGCTGCAGCACAACACCGCCCGGCCCGGTGAGCGCCCGCGGGTCCACCATGACATTGCCCGTGATCATGGTGCCGACGCCGCCCTTGGCCCAGGCACGGTAGAGCCGCTCCAGCCGCTCGCCGGGGAGCTGGCCGTAATCGGCCATGTTCTCCTCCATGGCGGCCTTGGCGATGCGGTTGGGCAGGGTGTGGCCGCAGGGCAGGGTCAGCGGCGAGAAAAGGTCTGTCATGGGCGCGCTCTAGCGGGACTGGGGCGGCCCTTCAATGACAGTCGGATTGCAGTGCGCGGCGTTGTTTCGGATGCAGGACAACCCACATGGGATTGCAGGCCGGCTTTCGCGTTTTTCCCTCCCTCGCGCGTCGGCTGGTCTGCGCTAGTTTATGGAGCGCAACCATGCTGATTCCCATCCAGAGCGAGATTATCGAAGCGGTCTCGTACAATGCCGATGCGCGCACGCTGTTCGTGCAGCTGCGCACGGGCGACGCCTATTCCTATAGCGGCGTACCCGCCCAGGTCTTCCGGCGCTTTGCCGTGTCCGACAGTCCGGGCGCGTATTTCAACCGCGTCATCAAGAAGTTCGACTGCCGCCCGGCCGTGGACAGCGCGTGGCCGGGCGGGGAGCCGTTCGGGTAGAGTGCATTCTGCGCCCCCGGACTTGATCCGGGGTCCATTCGCATCGAGGTCGTGTTGCTGACGCTGTCTCGTCGGCAGCCGGATGTCGATGCGAATGGGCCCCGGGTCGGGCCCGGGGACGGCGTGTGGAGTCTCCAACTACCCCTACCCTGACTTGATCGCCCCCAGGCACCATGCCAGCACCGCCTTCTGCGCGTGGAGCCTGTTCTCCGCCTCGTCCCATATCGCGCTGTCGGGGTCTTCCATCAGCGCGTCGGTGATTTCTTGGCCCCGGTAAGCCGGCAGGCAGTGCAGCACGGTCGCGCCCGGCTTGGCGCGGGCAACGCGGTCCGCATCGAGCCCGTAGCCGGAGAGGGCTTTCAGCCGTGTGTCGTAGTCGGCATCACCCATGGACACGAAGCAGTCGGTCACCAGCGCGTCCGCCTCGTCGGCGGCCGCGTCCGGATCACTGCTCAGCACGATGTCCGCGCCCGCGGCCCGCGCGCGCTCCACGTCCTGGCCCGGCAAGCGGTAGCCGTCCGGGCTCGCCACATGCAGCGAGAAGCCCATTTGCGCGGCCGCGTTCACGAAGCTCATCGCGACATTGTTGCCGTCGCCGACCCAGGCGATCTTGGCACCCTCCAGCGTCGTGCCGCGCTCTTCCAGCGTCATCAGGTCGGCGAGGATCTGGCAGGGGTGGTTGTAATCAGAGAGGCCGTTGACGATCGGCACGGATGCGTAGCGCGCGAACTCGTCGAGCGTGGCGTGGCTGTTCACGCGCAGCATGACTGCGTCCACATAGCGCGAAAGCACGCGCGCGGTGTCGCGCACGGGCTCGCCCCGGCCGAGCTGCATGGTGTCGGAGGTGGCGACGATGGCCGAGCCGCCCAGCTGGCGCATCCCCTGCTCGAAGGAGAACCGCGTGCGGGTGGAGGACTTCTCGAAGATCATGGCGAGCGTGCGGCCCGGCAAGTCGGGGGTCGGGTCCGTCGCGCCCTTGGGCAGCCCGGCGCGCGCGGCCTTGAGCGCATGGGCGTGGTCGAGAATGCTGCGTATCTGCGACGCGCCCAAATCGGCGAGGGAAAGAAAGTCCGGCATGGCCCGCCCTAGCCAAATCCCGGGGGCGTGCGCAATCGTTAAGCCGGGTCCAGCGGCGCGCGCCTAATCGAACCGGCTCCAGTCCACGCTGTCCCGATAGGCCTTCGCGCGCATGCGCTTGTCGTCCATGCGATTGCCCATCTCCATCTGCGCGGCGAAGCGCTCGATCTCGTCCGGACGCATGGGGCGGTAGCTCTGGCGGCGTTGAAGCGCGGCATTGAGCGTGCCGCGCGCTTGGAAGAACAGGCGAAAGTCCACGCCATCATCATGTGATCGCCAGAATGCGTCCACCTCGGCCTGAGAGGCGGAACGGTGCACTGCGACCATTCGGTCCTCCCAGAAGACGCAGACCTCTCTCGGATAGTGGAAACCTTCCGGATCTTGATGAACCCAATTAACCGAGCGCAGTTCGTTGGATGCCACGGAATGCGCAAAAGGCACGAGCAACAGCCCGTCCGGCTTCACTGGCTCGACCGGGTCGAACAGGCGCAAGACCTGCCACATCAGCGCAAAGCACAGGACGCTCACAGCCGCCACGATCCCGTCCAGCCGCCGCCGATCCAACGCGGCGCGAACAGCCTCCACCGCCATCATCGCCCCGCCCAGCGCGCAGACGATCCCGAACATCCCGCGCAGCGTCATGCCCGCCCACGGCCCGTGCTCGACCAGCCCCAGCGCGCCGTGGCTTTCCGCGCAATAGGTCGAACTGGCCGCGTAGATCTCCATCACCCTGAGCCCCATGACCCAGCAGAACACCAGCACCGCCAGCCCGGACCAGACGGGCGTGGACAGCATGTGGCGGCGGCGGGTTCGGGCCATGACCGGGATATGGGTGCGGGGCGATGAGGTTGCAAAGCGGGGTTGCGAACGCGCGGGTCGGCCGAGCGTCTGGTAGCGCGGAGACCTGCCGTCACGACCACATAGTCCCGACGCCTCCCGCCGACTTGATCGGCGGGTCCATGGTCCGGGGTCTCAGTGACACGCCATGGGCGGGACGTCCGGATTGGGGAGGTCTCGCGGACTGTCGTGAACTGCGTGGGCTGGGGGCCGTCGCTGGCGCTCCGGAAGATTTCTTTTTTTTGGTCCCCCGGACCAAAAAATCCCGCCAGGGGCGGGACCGAAATCTTGGTTGCGGGGGTAGGATTTGAACCTACGACCTTCAGGTTATGAGCCTGAC
>JAHDEU010000245.1 GCA_020628635.1 Hellea sp.
CAGACCCTGCCCGTGCCGGGAACGGTCATTTTCCCGGCCGGCAATGCGTCCAACCCGGACGGCCCGGACGAGGCAAGGACTGTGACCTTCCTCGACACGCGTACGCGCAACGGCGAAACGGGCTCGATCATCGGCGCAGAGGTCGCCGTGCAGAAAGCCTTCGAGAACGGTTTCGGCGTGACGGCGAACTACACCTATGTCGACAGCTCCATCGACCGGGCTCCGGGCTCCGGCAATGAGGATCTGGACTATAACGGTCTGTCGCCCCACAGCTTCAACGTCACCGGCTTCTACGAGCAGGGTCCGTTCCAGGGCCGCGTGACCTACAACTACCGCGACGAGTTCCTGGTGCAGGCCTTCTCCGACCAGGGCGAGCCGCGCCAGCGCGAGAGCTTCGGACAGCTGGACGCGTCGGCGGCTTTCGACGTCAACGACACCTTCCAGATCTTCGCGGAAGGCATCAACATCCTCGACACGGACACGCGGGACTTCTCGCGGTTCCGCAACCGCTTCCTGACTTATGAGGACACGGGTTCGCGCTTCACACTTGGCGTGCGCGGCGTCTTCTAGGACCTGCCAGGCAAGAGCTGGACACACAGGCGCGGCGGACACTCTCCGCCGCGCCTTTTTCTTTCCCGACTTTCAATGTCCGGCGCGTTGGCTCCGGACCATTCTTGGTAGGAGGCGCAATGAGCGACCTGATCACGGTATCCGACGATCTGACCTTCGCCTTGGCGAACCGTCATTTCGCCTATGTCTTCCGCGTCTCGCCCGAGGGCATATTGGAGCACCTGCACTATGGCGGGCCGCTGGGAGAGCCGCTCAACGTGCAGGCGCATCACCGCCGCACCATCCGCCACGTCGCCTCGACCTTCCAGGGCGGCAGGCATTACTCGCTGTCCGACACGCCGCAGGAATATCCGGGTTTCGGCACGTCGGACTACCGCTTCCCCGCGGTGCACGGCCGCAACGCCGACGGAAACACCGTCTTTTCGCTGCACTATCATTCGCACAAGATCGTGGACGACAAACCCGCGCTCAAGGGCCTGCCGTCATCGCGCGGTGGCCGCTCCCAGACGCTGATCATCACCCTGCAGGACAAGCTGCACCAGCTGCGCGTGCGGCTGCACTACACCATCTGGGAGGACCACGGCGTCATCGCGCGCTCGGTCCGGTTCAAGAACCTCAGCGACAAGGAAATCCAGCTCCAGCACGCATTTTCCACCGCGCTGGACCTGCCGTCGGGCGACTACGAGATTCAGCACTTCCACGGCACATGGGCGCGCGAGTTCAACGCGGAACGCATTCCCGTGCCGCAGGGCCGGTTCGTGGCGGACAGCGCGCGCGGCACGTCGTCCACGGCGCACCACAACTATCTCGCCGTGCTGCAGAAGGGCGCGACCGAGGATTTCGGCCGCTGCTACGGGACGACGCTGGTCTATTCGGGCAATTTCGCCATCAGCGTCGAACGGGGCGAGTTCGAGGATGTGCGCGTGCTAGCGGGTATCAACCCGTTCAACTTTCACTGGCGGCTGAAGCCCGGCAAGAGTTTCACCACGCCCGAAGCGCTGCACGCTTTTTCCGGCGCGGGGATGCGCGGGCTCTCGGCCCAGTGGCACGGTTTCATCCGCGAGCACGTCACGCCGGAGCGCTTCCGCGACACGCCGCGCCCGACCTATCTCAACACATGGGAAGCGGCCTATTTCGACGTGGACGAGAACAAGGTGCTGGACCTTGCCGATACGGCTGTGGACATCGGCGTGGACATGCTGGTGCTCGACGACGGCTGGTTCGAGGGCAGGGGGGACGACACCTCCTCGCTGGGTGACTGGCGCGCGGACAGGGAGCGCTTTCCCTCCGGCATTCCCGATCTCGCCGCCAAGGTCCGTGCCAAGGGGCTGAAATTCGGCATCTGGTTCGAGCCGGAAATGGTCAATCCGCGCAGCCAGCTCTTCACCGATCATCCCGACTGGATCCTGCATGTGCCGGGTCGGGTTCCATCATTGGGTCGCAACCAGCTCACACTCGATCTGTCCCGGCCCGAGGTGCAGGACTATCTGTTCGAGCAGATCGATGCCGTGCTGTCGTGTGGCGATGTCGACTACGTCAAATGGGACATGAACCGGAACATGACGGAGGTGGGCAGCGCCGCGCTTCCCGCCAGTCGCCAGCGCGAGACCTCGCACCGCTACATGCTTGGGCTCTACCGCTTGCTCGACCGGCTCACCGAAGCCTATCCGGATGTGCTGTTCGAGAACTGCGCGTCAGGCGGCAACCGGTTCGATCTCGGCATGCTGAGCTACATGCCGCAAGGCTGGATTTCCGACATGTGCGACCCCATCGGGCGGCTCGCTATCATAACCGGCGCGTCGCATCTCTACCCGCTGGATGTCACCGCCGCTTATATCGGGCCGTCGCCCAACCACCAGAATGGCCGCATCAGCAGCGTGCGGACGCGCTTTCTCGCGGGCGTGTTCTGCGCCGCTCGAGGCGTGTCGCTGTCCGAGGCCGATATCGAGGCACACCGAGACGAGATCGCCGCGCATATGGCGTTTGCCAAGGCCACGGCGCCCGACATGATCGGCGGGCGGTTCGAGCGGATCAGCTCTCACGGCAACGAGATCGCGTGGCAATACACGACGGCGGACGAACAGACCGTCTATCTCGCTTATTTCCACATCCTGTCCGGCCCGAACCAGCCCTTCCGCCGCGCGCGTCTGGTCGGGCTCGACCCCGATGCGCAATATCGGCTCGACGACGGCTGGGACGATACGCTCGGCGCGCCGATCGATGGCGAGCCGGAGAGCTACCGCGGCGACGCGCTGATGCATTCGGGCCTCGCCATGCCGCAGGTCGCGGTCGGGGAAAAGTCGCCCGGTGTGCGCTACATGCCGGACGGCGATTTCAGCGCGCAGCTGTTTGTCTTGCGGCGTCAGCCGGGCTAGCAATCAACACGATGGCCCGCGTCAGACGGGCCACGAAGGGGAAGAACATGGAACTCAATTCCGTCCAGGTCGGGGTCTTTCTGGGCCTGTCCGCACTGATCGCCTTTGCGACATACTGGTTCTGCCGCGGTTCCGCCACGCGCGGGGAGGGGGTCAGCGGTGAGCGGGACTACTTCCTCGCGGGCGGCGGCCTGAAATGGTATTTCGTGGCGGGCTCGATCACGCTGACCAATCTCTCGACCGACCAGCTCGTCGGCATGAACGGCGCGCAGATGGCGCTGCTGGCGTGGTGGGAGCTCGCGGCCGTCGTCGGTCTGCTGATGCTGACCTTCATCTTCATCCCGGTCTATTACAAATATAACTGCACCACGACGACCGAGTTGCTGGAGCGGCGCTACAACAACCCGCATATCCGGGCGCTGATCTCGATCCTGTTCCTGCTCGGCAACATCTTCATCTTCCTGCCGGCCATCCTCTATGGCGGCTCGCTGTTCATGATCAATCTGTTCGATCTGGACATCAATCTCTACATCATAGCGGCCGCCTTTGCGCTGGTCGGTTCGGCCTATGCGATCTTCGGCGGGCTGAGGGCCGTCGCGGTGTCGGACACATTCTCCGGCGTCCTGTTGCTGGGCCTGGCGATCACAGTCACCATCATCGCGCTCAACGCCATTGGCTGGGACTTTTCGAGCATACCGCGCGAGCGCCTGACCCTGATCGGCGCACCGGACAGCGACATCCCGTTCGCCACGCTGTTCACCGGCATGCTGTTCATCCAGATGTTCTACTGGTCCACTAACCAGACCATCACGCAACGCGCCATGGCCTCGCCCAGCGTCGGCGAAGCGCAGAAGGGCATCCTCGCCGCCGCCGCCATCCGGCTGCTGATCATCCCGCCCGTCATCGTTCTGCCGGGCATCGTCGCGTTCAAACTCTATGGCGACATCGGCGATGCGACCTATGGCCGGCTCGTCGGCGACATCCTGCCGAC
>JAHDEU010000246.1 GCA_020628635.1 Hellea sp.
CGCGGACCATCCGCACAACACGGACGCCAAGGAAAAGGCCAAGGACACGTCCGCCACGCCCCGCGTGACCAAGCGCAAGATGGACGGGGATGCCGACGGCTCCGCCAGCGATTCGCGGGGCGTTGTGGACCGGATGATCCGCTCCAAGGATGAACCCAAAGCCAAAACGCCGGCTCGCCGCTACGAGGCTTCGGATCAGGACGACGCGCCGAGCTATGGCAGCGGTCACTCCGGCAAGGACATGGACAAAACGAGGGACAAGCGCGACGCCAAACCCGCCATGTCAAAGGACGATGCGTCCGAGTCCAAGCCCCGCCGCGCCTGGCTGGACGACTATCTGAAATCGCGCGACACCGATGATGACGCCGCGCCCGCCCAGTCCAGCCGCAAGGAAGTGTCCAGCCGCAAGGATATGTCCAGCCGCAAGGAAATGGACAAGGACATCCGCGACACCTCGCCCATGCGCACGACCATCGAAACCATCGAGCGTGACATCGAGCTCAAGCCTGGGCAGGCCGAGGCGACCAGCCGTCTGCGCATCGAGGATGGCGACGGCAAGATGACGATCATCGTCAACAATGACGATGTGGTCGAGGACGACGGCATGGTCGAGTTCATGCGCGGCATGGATGCGCGCAGATTCGGGATGAAAGACAGCAAAGTGTCCGACGAGACCTACGCCATCCTGATGGCCGAGGCCAAGAAGCTCGAAATCGACGACATGCGCGACGACGCCTATATCAACATCATCGATTTCGCGAATGCCAATGGCGACTATGCGCGCTCCGAAGGGCTGGTCGAGATGCTGTCCACGCCCGACCTGCGCGACATTGCGCGGCAGCGCATCGGCGTGGCTCACGCCAAGGCGGGACATCTGGAAAAGGCGTTTGCACTGGTGGACGAGCTGGAAGTGACCGAACTGGCCGACCCGATCCGGCTGGAGCTGATCCGGGCCGCCGCTCACACCGACAAAGGCCATCATTCGCGCTGATCCGGGCCTTTCGGGCTCTCGCATTTTGGCATAGACGGCGCGGGTTCACCCACTCGCGCAAGGTCTTCTGGCATGTCCGACTTCGACGTCATCATTATCGGTTCCGGCCCCGGCGGCTACGTCACCGCCATCCGCGGCGCGCAGCTGGGCATGCGTGTCGCCATCGTCGAGAAAGCCGATCTGGGCGGCGTCTGCCTGAACTGGGGCTGCATCCCGACCAAGGCGATGCTGCGCTCCGCCGAAGTCTTTCACAACATGCAGCACGCCGACGCCTACGGGCTGAGCGCGGAGCCCAGCTACGATCTGGCCAAGATCGTCAAACGCTCGCGCAACATTGCCGCGCAGCTGTCAGCGGGCGTGAAGCACCTGATGAAGAAGAACAAGATCACGGTGATCGGCGGCCATGCGTCGCTCAAGGCCGGAACGCCCGCGCCCGTGGTGGTCGTGGACGGCACCGAGCACACTGCGGACCACGTGATCATTGCATCCGGCGCGCGCGCCCGCGTCATTCCGCAGGCCGGGCTGGAACCGGACGGCAAGCTGATCTGGACCGCGCGCGAGGCGATGGTGCCCGACACCATACCGGAGCGCCTGCTGGTCATCGGCTCCGGCGCGATCGGCATGGAGTTCGCGAGCTTCTTCTCCGCTTTCGGGGCCAACACGACCGTGGTGGAAATGATGGACCGCATCTTGCCGGCCGAGGACGCCGAAGTGTCGGCGTTTGCCAAGAAGTCGTTCGAAAAGCGCGGCCTGAACTTCATGCTCGGCACGCAGGCGTCGCTGAAGACCAAGGGCGACAGCGTCACGGCGACCTTCACCAAGGACGGCAAGACCTCGACGGCGGAGTTCGACCGCGTCATCCTGGCGGTCGGGATCGTCGGCAATGTCGAGGATATGGGGCTGGAAGAGCTCGGCGTGAAAATCGACCGCACGCATATCGAAACGGACGAATACTCCCGCACCGGCGTGCCGGGCCTCTACGCCATTGGCGACGTCACCGGCGCGCCGTGGCTGGCGCACAAGGCGTCACACGAAGGCATCATCTGCATCGAAAAGATCGCGGGCCAGAACCCGCACCCGCTCGACACCAACCGCATTCCGGGCTGCACCTATTGCCACCCGCAGGTCGCCAGTGTCGGCCTGACCGAAGCGCAGGCGAAAGAGGCAGGCCACGAGGTCGAGGTCGGCAACTTCCCCTTCATCGGCAATGGCAAGGCCATTGCGCTGGGAGAGCCGGAAGGCTTCGTGAAGACGGTGTTCGACGCCGGAACGGGCGAGCTGCTCGGCGCGCACATGATCGGCGCGGAAGTCACCGAGCTGATCCAGGGCTACACGATTGCGCAAACGCTGGAAACGACCGAGCACGAGCTGATCGAGACTGTTTTCCCGCATCCGACGTTGAGCGAGATGATGCACGAGGCGACGCTGTCGGCCTATGACCGGGTGCTGCACTTTTAATTCCAGGTCGCACCTTTTTGCTATTTGTCATCCCGGACAAGGGCGGAGCCCGCCGATCCGGGACCCATCGGAACCAAAGACGCCGGCTGAGTCACACAGCCGATAGGTCCCGGATCTGCGCGCTTCGCGCTTGTCCGGGATGACGGAATGAATAGCCTTCAACCTAGTCCAGCAATGCCGCCGCCGGGTTGTAGGCGCGCGGTTTGCGCCCGCGACGCAACCATGCGGCAAAAGCCGTCTTCTTGGTCAGCATCGGCTTTTCGACATAGATCCACGATATCCAGGCCAGCGAGACCGTCACGGGCAGGGCGAGCGCGAACAGGCTCCACACGCTCAGCTCCGGCAGCCAGTAGAAGACCATCTGCAGCACCGCCCAATGGTAGATGTAGATGCCGTAGGACACGTCATCGAGCGTTTGCAGCGCGGCCAATTTCGGCACGCGCACATAGGCCACGAACATGACCAGCCAGGCGAGCAGCATGTTCATCGTGACTTCGATCACCGTGGTCCGGCTGAAAAGCCAGCACAGGCCCAGCAGCACGGGCAGGGCCGCCCAGCTGAAGCTCAGTCGGTCCCGATAGGCGTAGATCGTTGCGCCCAGACCATAAGCGATGCCGAAGCGTACCATATTGGTCACCGTGCCCGGCATGTGCTCGAACAGGCCGAAGGACTGTCCCGCGATCCAGGCGCAGGCGGGCAGGGCGAACTGCGCCAGCACCATCCATTTCTTGCGCAGCAGACCCAGCGAAAAGGCGAGCAGCGTCGCGAAATAGCACAGCACTTCGAAGCGCAGCGTCCAGAGCGGAACGGACCCAAATTGCTCCGCATTGGTCGCGAAGATGCCCGGCAGGCTCATATTGGTCTCGAAGAATGTGAGCACCCAGAGCGGCTGCATCAGCGTGTCGGGATGGGTGATGTACTCCCAGAGCGGCAAATTGGTCGCGAGCGGTCCGACGATCAGGATCACGAAGGCGACATGCACGACCAGCGCCGGGAAGATGCGCAATATGCGCGCCGCCGCGAAGCCCGCGCCGTCCCCGCGATAGAGCATGGATTTCGTGACCAGAAATCCGCTCGCCACGAAGAACAGGTTCACCGCCAGATAGCTGAAGGTGTAGTGGAAAAAGACCTGCGGCTCGAGATTGGCGTCCCGCAGCGCGATGACGAAAGCGTGGCCCAGCATGACGAGCACGGCAAAGACCAGCCGCAAGGGCGTGAAGAAATTGTCGTGGCCGTCGCGGATTCGTACGGCGTGGCTGTCCTGTCGCATAGGGCTCACCCCTTCCACATGCCTCAACAAGGTTAAGGTCGTGATGAGCTCTGCAAATTGCGCGCCAACTTTTGGGAGGGCGCGCGTGGCGCGGCTCTACGGATGGGTCCCCCTCCGACCTCGCGCGCTTCGCTTGCGAGCCCACCTCCCCCTTGCGGGGGAGGAACTGAGTAGAAGTAACTTCCTAGATTA
>JAHDEU010000247.1 GCA_020628635.1 Hellea sp.
CGGTTTCTCGCAGCAGACCGGAATACCCTTCGAGCTGGGCATCATCCGCAACCATTATGTCGGGCGGACCTTCATCCAGCCAACCCAGGGCATGCGCGACATGGGTGTGCGGCTGAAACACAGCGCCAATCGCGCCATGATCGAGGGCAAGCGCGTGCTGCTGGTCGACGATTCCATCGTGCGCGGCACGACCTCGACCAAGATCGTGCGCATGATCAAGGCGGCGGGCGCCAAGGAAGTCCACTTCCGCTCCGCCTCCCCGCCGATCAAATACCCCGACCACTACGGCATCGACATGCCGACGCGCGAAAAGCTGATCGCTGCGAACTATTCGCTGGAAGAGATGACGACCATGCTGGAAGTGGACAGTCTCGGCTTCCTGTCGATCGAGGGACTCTACTGGGCGATGGGCGAGGAACTGCGCGACGAGGACAACCCGCGCTACACAGACCACTGCTTCACGGGATGCTATCCCACGCCGCTGATCGACCGAGATCGCGAACTGGCGGGTGGCGGCAAGCAGCTTAGCTTCTTGGTGGAAGTCGCGTAGACACTCCAAAACTCCTCCCCTCTGAGGGGAGGTGTCACCGTGAGCGAAGCGAGCAGGTGACGGAGGGGTAAAGTCACTTCCAGCTCCAGACGAGACACCTTACCCCTCCGACCTTCGCTCCACTACGTTCCGCTTCGGCCACCTCCCCTAAAAGGGGAGGAGTTTCTATTTCGAGACCCCCTTCACATGACCCAACGCATTACTCTCGTCACCGGGGCCTCACGCGGCATTGGCTACGCCGCCGCCAAGGCCCTTGCAGCCGCCGGCCACCACGTCGTCGCGACCGCCCGCACCCAGGGCGGGCTCGAAGCGCTCGATGACGAGATCAAGGCGTCCGGCGGAGCCTGCACGCTTGTCCCCATGGACCTGCGGGAGTTCGATCAGATCGACCGTCTTGGCGCAGCACTGCACGAACGCTTCGGGCGGCTCGACGGCTTGCTCTGCAACGCCGGACTGCTTGGCGAAATCACGCCTGCGCAACAGACCACGCCCAAGGACTGGATGGCCGTGCTCGATGTCAACATGACCGCGCCCTACCGCCTGATCCGGTCCTTGGACCCGCTCCTTCGCGAAAGCCCCTCTGGCCGCGCCGTCTTTGTCACGACTTCGGTCGCGCGGAACCCGCGGCCCTACTGGGGGGCCTACGCGGCGAGCAAGGCTGGCATGGAGGCGTTCGTATCCATCTGGGCGCAGGAGATCGCCGACGCCACGCCGATCCGCGCCAACATCTTCGATCCCGGCGGCACGGCCACGGCCATGCGCGCCAAGGCTTTCCCGGGCGAAAACCCGGCTACCCTGCCCTCACCCGAAGACCTCGCGCCGACGCTGGTGGAGATGTTGTCGGAAGGCTTTGGCGACACCAACACATTGGTCCGCTATCGCGACCGGGCGGGTTAGCGTACGTCTTCCAACCCTTGGCTCAGGCCGACTTGATCGGCCTGTCCATCTCCCGCGCTGTCGGCTTTTCGCTACAGAGAGTGACAAGTCACCTGGGGTGCGCTCCAGCGCCGCCTAGCCAGACGGTCATTCCGGTGATGGACCCGCCGATCAAGTCGGCGGGGGCCAGTGAGTAGGCCTAGAGAAGACGCGATCGTATCTCCGGATACTACCGCGCCTTGTCCTCCCGCGCGTCCCGGCCCCTACCCTTCTTTACCCCACCATAGTCGCGTCCCTTCTTCGGCGCCTTCTGGCGCGGCTCGAAGCCCTGTTTGCGGACGGCGGTGTCATAGGGGTTTTCGTCCGACTTCACATATAGCCGGATCGGCACGGCAGGCAGGTCGAAGTCTTCCCGCAAGCCGTTGACGAGATAGCGCTTGTAGCTCTCGGGCAGCTTTTCGGCGCGCGAGCACTTGAGCACGAATGTCGGCGGGCGCGTCTTGGTCTGGCTGATATATTTCGGCTTGATCCGGCGGCCTGCCACGGCGGGCGGCGGGTGGCGTGAGACCTTCTCGGACAGCCAGTCATTCAGGTCCGACGTCTTGATCTTGGCCGACCAGTCATTGTGGACCCGCTCGATGGCGGGCAACAGGCGGTCCACGCTTTTGCCCGTCAGTCCGGAAAACATGACGACAGGCACGCCGCCGAATTGCGGCAGCAGGCGCCCCGCCATTTCGCGCAGGGCCTGCGAGGCTTCGGACTTGTTCTGCACGAGGTCCCACTTCGTCACGCCGATGACCATGGCGCGGCCTTCGCGCTCGACCAGGCTGGCCAATTGCAGATCCTGTTTGTCGAACGGGCTGGTCGCGTCCATCAACAGGACAACGACCTGGGCGAAGCGCAGCGCGCGGATGGTGTCGCTCACACTCATCTGCTCGAGCTTCTCGTTCACCTTGGCCTTCTTGCGAAGCCCTGCCGTGTCGTGGAACTGCACCCGGCGGCCCTGCCAGTTATAGTCCACCGTGATGCTGTCGCGCGTGACCCCGGCTTCGGGCCCGGTGAGCATGCGGTCTTCGCCGATCAGCGTGTTGACGAGGGTGGACTTGCCCGCATTGGGGCGGCCGACAATGGCGATGCGCACGGGGGCTTCGCCGGTCGGATCAGGCTCCTGCTCCGTCAGGTCGATGCCGCGCAGTTCCATCTCGACGGCATCGTCCAGTTCGCCCATGCCGATATTGTGCTCGGCCGAGACTTCGATCGGGTCGCCCATGCCGAGCGAATAGCCTTCCGTGACGCCCGCATCGGCCGCCGAGCTCTCGCACTTGTTGGCGACCAGCACAGACGGCTTGCCGGACTTGCGCACGAAATCCGCAAAGATACGGTCGAGCGGCGTCACGCCCGCGCGCGCGTCATAGACGAACAAGACGACATCGGCGTCCATCACGGCGCGTTCGGTCTGGGCGCGCATGCGGGCCTCGATGCGGTCGCCGCGGGCATTCTCGAAACCGGCCGTGTCCATCAGCGTCATCTCGTGCCCGCGCAGTCGCGACTTGGCCTCGCGCACATCCCGCGTCACGCCCGGCGTGTCATCGACAATGGCGAGCTTCTTGCCGGCCATGCGGTTGAACAAAGTGGATTTGCCGACATTGGGCCGCCCCACCACCGCGATGCGCGGCGCGCGGGTGCGCATGGGCTGATCCGACTCCTCAGCGGACTCCAGCTCTGTGGCGTCCATGTCAGACATCAGCGCAGCGCCGTCAGCTTCGCGTCCGTATCGAGCAGGAAAACGGTCTCATTGGCGATGACGGGCTGAACCATGAAAGAGCCGCCGAGTTTGCGCTCTTCGATGATGCTGCCGTCAAACGGATTGAGCACGACCATGCGGCCCGAGGACGAAACGGTCACAAGGCGCTGTCCGGCCAGCACGGGACCGGCCCAGACCACGCGGTCCTTGCGCTTGTCGGGCTTGCGGAAGGTCTGCAGCTGCTGGATCCATTGCACGGAGCCGTCCAGCTTCGACATGGCGGCGACCTTGCCGTCCGTTGTCGCCACGAAGACCACATCGCCCGCCACCCATGGCATGGACAACGTGCCGGCGGGCTGGCTCCAGATGCGTTGGCCGGTGCGCAGATCAAAGGCCGACGTCACGCCGGATTGCGCAGACGCGATGACATATCCATCCGCCACGACCGGCCCGAAGGCAATGTCGTTGAGCGAGGCGAGCGGGGTGAGGCGCGCGGAGCTGGACAGCGAATCCTGCCACAACACGCCGCCATTCTGCACGCGCAGGGCCAGCAATTCGCCGGAGGAGAACGGCACGATGATGGTGTCGCCGACCACGGCTGGCGCGGGCACGGTCAGCATGCGCGCGGTTTCGACAATGCCTGGATAGGTCCAAAGCACCTCGCCGTCCGCAGCCGAATAGGCGAAGATTTCGTTGTCGTCCGTGATTGCGAAAACCCGG
>JAHDEU010000248.1 GCA_020628635.1 Hellea sp.
CTGCCCGCCTCCCGCTGACCGGAGATGCAGGGATAAGATGGAGGAGCAAATAAGGGGCGGGGATATATCTCCTCGCATCTTTTGCGAGGCGAGACATATCAGTGACTTACAGGAGGTTCCTTGAACTCGGACCGGGGACGGATCGCCTTACGATCCCATGAAAGTCGCGATCTCGCCCAACTCCTTCTTCTGCAGCGCCTTGCTCGGCACGGTGCAGCCTTCCGCCGGATAACCCACGACCAACAGCACGAAAGGCTTCTCCCGCGTCGGCCGCCCGCAGATATCGCGCAGGAAATTCATCGGCGCGGGCGTGTGCGTGAGCGTCCCCAACCCGACCGAGTGCAGCGCGGTGATGAGCATGCCCGTCGCGAGGCCGACGCTCTCATTGACATAGTAGTGTTTCTCGCCCGCTTCCCCCGTGCGCTGCGCGAAGACGGCGATGAGCCAGGGTGCGGTCTCCAGGAACGGCTTGCTCGCATCCGTTCCAAGCGGCGCAAGCGCGTCGAGCCACTCATCCGATGCCCGACCGCCATAGAATTCGCGCTCCTCGGCTTCTGCGGCTTCGCGGATGGCGCGCTTGGTCGCGGGGTCCGATATGGCGACGAAATGCCAAGGCTGCTGGTTCGCCCCGCTCGGCGCGGTTCCGGCCGTGCGGATGGCCGTCTCGATGATCTCGCGCGGGACGGGTGTGTCGGCAAAGTCGCGAATCGTGCGCCGCGCCGCCATGAGCGCGCGGAAGGCTTCCAACCGTTCGGCCATTTCGGACTCCGGCATGGAGGCGTAGCCGGTCAGCGGGAGGTGCTCTCCGCTCACGTTTGCGTCCAATCCAGGATCACCTTCCCCGCCTTGCCCGTCTCCATGAGATCGAACGCGTCCTGCCAGTCGCGCGCGGCGAAGCGGTGGGTGATGAGTGGCGACACGTCGAGCCCGGCGTCGAGCAAGGCCAGCATCTTGTACCAGGTGTCATACATCTGACGGCCGTAGATGCCCTTGAGCGTCAGCGCCTTGCCGACGAGCTTTCCCAGATCGACCGGATAGGGCTTGGCCGGAATGCCGAGCATGGCGATGTTGCCGCCCATGATCATCAGGTCGAGCATGCCGTCGAACGCGCTCTGCTGGCCGCTCATCTCAAGCCCGACGTCGAAACCTTCGGTCAGGCCCATTTCGGCCATGACATCCTTGGTGTCTTCCTTGGAGACATTGACCGTGCGTACGCCCGGCGCGACCTTTTGCGCGAGCTCCAGACGCCAGTCGTTGATGTCGGTGAGCATGACCCGCCGCGCACCCGAGCGTTGCGCCACGGCCGCCGCCATGATGCCGATGGGTCCCGCACCGGTGATCATCACGTCCTCACCGACCAGATCGAAGGCCAGCGCCGTGTGCACCGCATTGCCGAGCGGGTCGAGTATGGCGGCGATGTCGAGATCAAAATCGTCGCCCAGCGGGATCACGTTGAATTCCGGCAGGGCGAGATATTCGGCAAAGGCGCCCGGCAGGTTGACGCCGATGCCCTTGGTGTCGGGGTCGAGGTGGAAGCGCCCGGCCCGCGCATTGCGGGAGTTGCGGCCCACCACGTGACCCTCCCCGCTCACGCGCTCGCCGACCTTGACCCGCGTCACCAGTGAGCCGACCGCCGCGACCGTGCCGCCATATTCGTGGCCGACGACGAGCGGAACGGGCACATTCTTTTGCGCCCACTCATCCCATTTGTAGATGTGCATGTCCGTGCCGCAGATGGCCGTGCGCTCGATGCGGATCAGCACTTCATTGGGCGCGATGCGCGGCTCCGGCACGTCCTGCCATTCCAGCCCGCGCGCGGCTTCGGCCTTGACCAGGGCCTTCACGAAATCACTCCGAGCTCGCGGCCGACCTTGGTAAAGGCCGCCACGCAGCGGTCGATCTGCTCCGGCGTGTGCGCGGCGCTCATCTGTGTGCGGATGCGCGCCTTGCCCTTGGGCACGACGGGGAAGAAGAAACCGACGACATAGATGCCCTCGTCCAGCAGCCTTGCCGACATCTCCTGCGCCAGCTTGGCGTCATGCAGCATGACCGGGATGATCGGGTGCTCGCCGGGGACCAGCTCGAAGCCGGCCTCCTCCATGCCCGCGCGGAAGCGTTTGGCGTTCTCGAATAGCCGCTTGCGCAAGCTCTGTCCGTCGCGCGCCATGCGCACGGCCTCGCGCGACGCACCGACCAATCCGGGCGCGAGCGAGTTGGAGAACAGATAGGGCCGCGAGCGCTGGCGCAGCATGTCGATGACGGGCTGGCGCGCGCAGGTGAAACCGCCCATCGCCCCGCCCAGCGCCTTGCCGAGCGTGCCCGTGAGGATGTCCACGCCGGGATCAGCAGGCGTGCCCTGCACCCCGCAATGGCTCGCCGTGCCGCGCCCCCGCTCGCCCATGAACCCGGTCGAATGGCAGTCATCGACCATCAGCAGCGCTCCATATTCGCGCTTCAGCCGCACGATCTCCGCGAGGTTGGCGATGGTGCCGTCCATGGAGAACACGCCGTCCGTCGCGATCATGACGTGCTTCGCGCCGCCTGCCCTCGCCTCCTTCAGCTTCGCCTCAAGGTCCGCCATGTCGTTGGTCGCATAGCGGTAGCGCTTGGCCTTGCAGAGGCGGATGCCGTCAATGATGGATGCGTGGTTCAGGCTGTCCGAGACGATGGCGTCGTCCGGCCCCAGCAATGGCTCGAACAGCCCGCCATTGGCGTCGAAACAGGCCGCGTAGAGAATGCTGTCCTCATAGCCGAGCCAGTCAGCCAGCTCCTGCTCCAGCTCTCTATGCTGGTCCTGCGTCCCGCAGATGAAACGCACGCTCGCCATGCCGTAACCGTGCTCGTCCAGCGCCGCCTTGCTCGCATCCCGCAGCCGGGCGTTGTCAGCGAGCCCGAGATAGTTGTTGGCGCAGAAGTTCAGCACGTCGCCGCCCTTGAGCGAGACCTCCGCACCCTGCTCCGAGGTGATGATGCGCTCTCGCTTGTAGAGCCCGTCCGCGTCGATGCGCTCCAGCTCTTGTGTGAGCCCGGTGTAGAAATCTTGTGACATACCGCCCGCTAGCGCGTTTAGTCCGGGAGTAAAAGCGTTTTGCATCCGAATGCAAAACCGGGAGCGTTGCGTCAGATGGACCGGATCGAGGCCTTATTGGAAAGCATTCGCGCCTGCGATGTCTGCGCCCATTCGCACCCGCCCTTGCCGCATGAGCCCAACCCGATTCTCATCGCGTCGCCCCGCTCGCGCATCCGCATCATCAGCCAGGCACCGGGCACGCTCGCCCATGCCTCCACCATGACGTTCAACGACCCGAGCGGGCGACGGCTGCGCGACTGGCTCGGCGTCAATCCGGCGACCTTTTACGACCCCGACAAATTCGCCATCACGCCGATGGGTTTCTGCTTTCCGGGGCAGGACGCCAAGGGCGGCGACCTGCCCCCGCGGCCCGAATGCGCACCGCTCTGGCAGGCGCGGCTGGACGAGGCGCTGCCGCAGATCGAACTGACCCTGCTCGTCGGCTCCTATGCGGTGCGCCACCATCTCGGCCCGGCGGCGAAGCGGACGCTGACGGAGACAGTCGCGGACTGGCGGAGCTACGGACCCGACCTCATCCCGCTGCCGCACCCGTCCTGGCGGAACAATGGCTGGATCAAGAAGCACGCGTGGTTCGCGGAGCTGCTGGCCGAGCTAAAACGGCGCGTCGCCGAGCTGGTCACGGTCGATCACACGGACATCGGCGTGCGCTGAGCGTCCCGCGCGGTCGATGGCGCGGATGCGGTAGAAGCCGGGCGCGGACGGATGCCATAGGGAGTCGGATAGCGGTTCGCCCTCGACATAGAGTTGCACATCGTCGTCTGCGCTCACATCCAAACGCACACCCCGCGCATTC
>JAHDEU010000249.1 GCA_020628635.1 Hellea sp.
TGGATTATGTGGCGGTGACGACGCGGGCAAGGGAGGCGATGGGGCTGGCGGAGGCATAAGGGCGCGCGTCGCGCGGCAGATGTTACGTCACCCCTCCGACCTCGCTCGCTTCGCTCCCGAGCCCCCTCGCCGTCGGTCCGCGTTGCGGCCCTTTGGGCTCGACCCCTTTCAGGGGAGGAAATTGATTGTAGGCTCTTCCTTTGTCTTCCTCCCCTGAAAGGGGAGGTGGCCGACGCGCGCAGCGCGAGGTCGGAGGGGTGACGAAATCAAAATGCCTTCGCTCCGCGAAGCCCATTTAAATCCCACCCAGCCGCCCACGCTCGCCGCCCATCGCGGGCACGGCCGACATCCTCGAATCCCGTGGGTGACACGGGCGCGGGTCCCGCTCGCCGACTGGCTGAGAGAGACAGAGATACCATTTCGTCAGGTCGCGAGACCCGCGCGGCGGCGGCCGTTCACGTTCGTCAAGCCCATGGCCACCAGGGCCTGCAATAGGCTCACCCGGTGCGGTGCGGCTCGTGCCGTGCGGTCTTTCGAACCGCGCGGCCTCCTCGCACCTCGGCTAGGGCTGGGCGCACCGGGTGGGTCCTACCACCAGGCTCGTATCACGCAGCCCTTCCGTCCATGAGCGCCGGACCGTGAAAGCGGATGGCGCAGCGTCAACTCGCTCTCCGCTCATCCCGGCAGGGCTAACCGCCGGGCTCTTCCGTCGCCACCAAGCCCAACCGAGAGCTGACGCGCTCCCCCGTGTCCGGACCTGGTGGGTGAAGGTTATCGGGCGGATTCGGGGGTGGGGATGGGTTTGGTGGATTTGGGGGATGGCGGAGCTGGTTTTGCTGTCGCCAGCAGAGATCGTCGCGGGGATGGGGAACGGGCGAACCGTGGATTTATCTCGACAGACCGGTCCATGGGCTCGCCGGTCAAGCCGGCGAGATGGGGTTTGGTCCGGGATTTGGAGACACTCTCCCAACACAAAAACAGCAATTCAGGCCGACTCGATCGGCCTGCCCATGGACCGGTCTCGCGGCGACCGGGAAGGACGCGCGGGGCGCGGCTGATGTCATTGTCCTCCTCCCAGCTTCAAACGCTGGCGCGTTTGCCGCCCACCTCCCCTGTGCAGGGGAGGAATTTGAAAAGGGAAGCTCTCTCTCTTTTCCTCCCCCTTCAGGGGGAGGTGGTAGCGAACCGCGTCAGCGGGGCGATGACGGAGGGGGCTGTTCCGTTATGCGCTGGCCTATCTCGAAGGAGCCCCCTCCGCCCTTCGGGCACCTCCCCCCTGAAGGGGGAGGAAAGAGAAGGAGAAACTTCGAATCTAGTTTCTCCCCCGCGAGGGGGAGGGGGCCGTGCCGCAGGCGTGGTGGAGGGGGACAAAGCAAAAAGGCCGGGCTCCAGCCCAACCTGTCAATCCGACCGCTTCGCAATCGTTCCGAACCTACCGCCGCTTCCGCGCATGCTTCTTCCCGCGACTTCCTTTCGCCCCGGACCTCGGTCCGCCACGCCCCCCGCGCCTCCCAGCCCCTTTCGGCGCCTTCCCCGGCTCGCCCTTGCTCACCATGTCGAAAATCAGCCCGCCCGTGACCGGCGTGGCTTCGACCAGCCGCACCTCGACGGGCCGCCCGAAGCGCCAGGTCGTGCCGCTCTCCACGCCGACGAGGCTCTTGGTCGTCTCGTCCAGCGCGAAATATTCCTGACCCAGCGAGCGGACCGGAATAAGGCCGTCCGCGCCGGTTTCGTCCAGCGTGATGAACAGGCCGAACTTGGTGACGCCGTTGATGCGCGCCTTGAACTTGGAACCCACGCGGTCCGCCAGATAGGCGGCGATATAGCGGTCGGTCGCGTCGCGCTCGGCCGTCATGGCGCGGCGCTCCGTGGTGGAGATGTGCTCCGCCGTTTCCTTCAGCCGCGACTCCTCTTCCTTGGTCGTGCCGCCTTCGCCC
The DNA here is from genome assembly GCA_020628635.1 of Hellea sp. GTDB lineage: Bacteria > Pseudomonadota > Alphaproteobacteria > Caulobacterales > Maricaulaceae > Litorimonas. Next base: position 1,938 of record JAHDEU010000249.1, read on the forward strand.
AGCTTGAACGCCTTGATCAGCGCGCGGTGGACGACGAGGTCGGCATAGCGGCGGATGGGGCTGGTGAAGTGGGCATAGTCAGTGAGGCTAAGGCCGAAGTGGCCTGCATTCTCGGATGAATAGATCGCCTGGCTCTGCGTGCGCAGCACGGCGATGCCGACGGTCTCCAGCGTGTCTGCCTTGGCGGCTTGCTCTAGGAGCTTGTTGAACCGGGCGGGCGTTGCGCGCTGGCCGGGCTTGAAGCTCATATCCATCGCCTTGAGGAATTCGGAGAGGTCCGTGACGCGCTGGCGGTCGGGCTCGTCGTGGAAGCGGACGATGGTGCGGATATTCTTCTTGGCGAGCGCTTCGGCCGCCGCGACATTGGCCTGCACCATGAACTCCTCGACCAGCTTGTGCGCGTCGAACCGCTCGCGCAGTTCGATGGAGGTGACTTCGCCCGCGTCGTTCACCTTCACCCGGCGCTCCGGCAGGTCGATCTCCAGCGGTTCGCGCTCGGCCCGCGCATTGCGCAGCGCCTTGTAGCAGGAATAGAGGTCGGACAGTTCCGGCAGCACGTCCTGGCTCTCGGGTCCGTTCTGGCCCTCGAACGCGTCCTGCGCCTGCCGATAGGTGAGGCGCGCGCGCGAGCGGATGATGCCGCGGTGGAATTTGTGGCGCAGCTTGTGGCCCCCGCTGTCGAACACCATGCGCACCAGCATGGAGGCGCGCTCCTCGTTCGGCCGCAGGGAGCAGAGGTCCGAGCTCAGCTCATGCGGCAGCATGGGCTCGACGCGGTCTGGCAGATAGACCGAGTTGCCCTTCTCCCACGCCGCCTTGTCGAGCGGGGAGCCGGGCGTGACGAAGGCCGCGACATCGGCAATGGCGACCCAGGTCACCCAGCCGCCGGGATTGTCCGGGTTGTCGTCGGGCCGGGCGTGGATCGCGTCGTCGAAGTCCTTGGCATCGACGGGATCGATGGTCAGTAGCGGCAGGTGGGTGAGGTCCTCATGGCCCATCTCTCCGACTTTAGGCATGGTTGCCTCGCGCGCCTGTTGAACCGCCGCGTCCGGGAAGCCGATGGGAATGTCGTTCTCGTGCAGGCTGATGAGGGACGCCGCGCGGCTGTCCTCGATATTGCCGATGGTGTCCTTGATTTCCGCCAGCCGGATCTGCCCGCGATTGCGGCGGGTGGAGCGGAACATGACCAGATCGCCGTCACGCGCGCCGGAGGGCACGCCGTCCACGCCGTAGTCGTGGCGGGCTTTCTTGGAGACAGGCTGGATAGCCCAACGGCCGTCATCCTTCTTGTGCAGAACGCCCAGATGGGTCTGCGCGCCGCGGCCCAGCTTCTTGAGCACCGTGCCCGTGACCGTGCCGTCTTCGCGCGCCTTGATCCGCACCAGCGCGCGGTGTCCCACACCCAGCGGTCCGTCCTTGGCCCTGCTCTTGCCATTCTCGCGGATGAGGATGCGGCGTCCAGCGCCTTCCTCCTTGCGCTCAGGCGTCGCCCAGACATCGCCGTCGCTATCGACCTCGTCAACCGTGACCACCATCACGCCGGGCAGGGCGTCCGCCAGGCGGTAGGTCTCCTCCTTGGTGTAGACCAGCGCGCCGTCATCCACCATCTGCCGCAGGGTCTGGCGCAATGCGCGCCGGTCATCGCCCTTGACCCCCAGATGCCGCGCCAGTCGTTTGCGGTCATAATGGTCCGGCCGCTCTCGCACGGCGGCAGTGATCTGTTCGGGAAGCGATGACATGGACTTCGGCATAGGCGAGGGGGCAACGTTTGTAATCGTTAAAAGGTTCGGACGCCGGGGTGAGAAAGCATGCCGCTGGGATGTTGGAGGGGACACAACCAAAGAGCCGCGCGAAGCGCGACTATCCCCCTTGCCGCGAGATCGGGCCATGGACAGGCCGTCGGAGCGTCAGCGGATTGTCCGGGGGACAATCTGCAGCGAAGGGTCG
>JAHDEU010000250.1 GCA_020628635.1 Hellea sp.
GGATGGCAAGCCGATGAAGTCGGTCCCGGCGGCGGTCAAGCAGGACGAGGCGCTCGCCGCGCAACTGAAGGAGGCGCGCGCACTGGCCAGGGAAGCCAAATCCTCGCTTTCTGTCCAGAAGGACCGCATCGACCAGATGTTCGTCGATGAGCCGAGTTGGAGTTCGGACGACCACCGCGTGGCCTATCTCGACCATCCATTGATCGGGCCGATGTCGCGCACGCTGATATGGACGGTGGACGGCGTGCCCGCCCTCTACCGCAACGACGCCTGGGAAGACGTGACGGGCAAAGCCATCACCACGGCCGAGACGATCGGCCTTTGGCATCCGATTCAATCGGAAACCGAGGACGTTCTCGCCTGGCGCGCGCGGCTGGAAGACCTCGAAATCGTGCAGCCCTTCAAACAGGCCCACCGCGAGGTCTATCTGCTGACTGACGCCGAAGTGAACACAGGCACCTATTCCAACCGCATGGCGGCCCATATCCTGAAACAGCACCAGTTCCGCGCCCTGGCGGGCCTGCGCGGCTGGGCCTATTCGCTGATGGGCGCCTATGACGACGGCCGCCACAACGAGACCGCGACACGGCCGTTGCGCGTCCATGATCTAGACGCCCAGTTCTGGATTGACGAGCTGCCGGACGACGAGAGCTGGAACGACGCCGGAATCTGGAACTTCGTGGCGACCGATCAGGTGCGGTTTGTCCGTTCCGGCACAGACGATATCGTGCCCGTCGCGTCTGTCCCGCCGCTCGCTTTTTCCGAAGTCATGCGCGATTGCGACCTATTCGTCGGCGTGGCGAGCGTGGGCAATGATCCGACCTGGCTGGATGCGGGCACGGACCGCACCGCGCCCGCGCGCGACTATTGGCACACCTATGCATTCGGTGATCTGTCCGAGCTGGCCAAGACCCGCAAAGCCCTGCTGGCCTCGCTCCTGCCGCGGCTGAAGATCGCGGACCGGGCGGCGATCGTCGATAACTTCCTGGAGGTTCAGGGCACGCGCCACCGCTACCGCATCCATATCGGCAGCACGAATATCCAGATCCTGCCAAACAACCGCTATCTCTGCATCGTGCCGGGACGCGGCAAGACCAGCGTGAACGGCTTTCTGCCGTTCGAGGGCGATCGCGGCCTGTCCATCGTGCTGTCCAAGGCCTTCATGCTGGTCGAGGACAACAAGATCACCGATCCTACAATCCTCAGCCAACTCTAGGAGGCGACCATGGGCCTGCAATCCATCTTCATCCGCGACGAAGTGCTCGGCGCGGTCGATCAACCGGAGCGTTTCGCGCTCGCCCTGCCCAGCGCGGAAGTCAGCGTGGCCGACATCATCCGCGAGCGCGTGCGCTACGAAGTCGATACTTACAATCGCGACCTGGCCGTGAAGACCTTTGCCGGGCTGGTCCGGCCATCGGAACGCGAAAGGCGCCTCAACACGGCCAAGACGCACCGCGTCATCGACGCGGACGCGCAGATCGAGGCGGCATTGAAAGGCTTTGCGTCCAATGCCTTCATCATGCTGATCGACGACGTGCAGGTGGAAACGCTGGAGCAAAAGGTCATGGTCCGCCCCGACATGGAAGTGACCTTCCTGAAACTGACGCCATTGGTGGGCGGGTAGCGGTCCGTCCCCGTTTGCGCGCGGCTTGCGAGAACAAACTCCGCTTGAATTTCACATCCGTCTCCGATTTCCGAAATCAATTCATCCACCCCTGCCCCATCCCATCCATCTTGGTGTCTCGTCCCCAGTCACGAGGAGGTGCACGGCTTCGGTGGGGGTGACGGACCGATGGGTCCGTGTTCGGATATGCGGTGCGGCCCTCGCAGGGGTTCGTGCCGGGTTCTATCGTTTGGGTAGACCCGCCGGATGCGGAGTTTCGACGCAGACGCGCCAGTGCAGCGCGCCTGCTCGATGCGAGAGGTCTGCCAAGCCGGCCCGGCGGGACGCTGGGGTGAGTTGTGGCGCGCGCCATGGATGGGCGGCTTTCCTGCGAGAGCCGTTCTAGGCCGTCACGCGAACCCCGGCACGCGCCGCAATGGCGAGGTGGCCGACAGCCTAGGTCCGACGCGCGGGCATGGTCTTTCGCGTGAAACGGTATCCCACAGTTCCTTCCGACGCGAAGGGCTGTGCCCGCGCCTCGTGACGCTGCTGGCGTTTGCGAGATGAGATGAGTTTTGGCCGCGGGCGCGACCCCCGGTGAGCGTTGGCGGCTGGGCGCTTCACTTCATCGTATAGACAATCCCCACCCGGCTGATCGTGTCCGTCTTCTCCCGCCCCAGCGGCACATCCGTATGGTGGTCCACGCGAAACGACGCTCTCGCCGCGAGGTCTCCGAACAATGTCGCGGTCAGGCCGACCTCGTTCCAGACATAGGTGTCGGTGGAAAACGACAGCAGTTCGGTATCATTGTAGAGCGACACGGCCGCGTTGAGTGTCCAGTCGAAATCGGATGCGGCGGACAAGGCAAGGCCGGTATTGGTCAGGCTGTCCACACCGGCGGGCAGGACATTGCCGTGGGCGGCGGTCTGGCTGCGGTAACCCGTGCCGCCCTGGACTTTCCAGCGGCGGCCGGTCGCGGGTTCGCCTTCCCCGCTGAACTCGCCGATCAGCACGTCATAGCCGACGCCCGTGCCGAGAAACCAGTTCTCGCGGAAAGGGCCGAAGTCGTCCTCGAAATAGTCGGCATTGGCGAACAGATAGACCCGGTCGCCAATGTCGCGGTCGAGCTGGTAGCCCAGCCCGATGCGCTGCTTGTTGGTCGAGCCGGATGCGCGGCCATAGTCGAACCGGGCCTTGAACTTGTGCCGCCACAGCCCGTCCTCGTTGCGGAGTTTCAGGCCGAGCCCGATATCGGACGTGTTGGTATTGCCGGTGGTGCGCGAGCCGGTCAGCGACGCCTCGCCCGCCCAGCCGGCAGTCCAGCTCTGGGCGCTCGCAGATGCGGGGAGAGCGAGGGCGAGGAGAGTGAAACCGATAACTCTGGGCAAGGACATGGGCTGGTTCATAATGCGGCCAACTTGCGTCGCAAGCGCGGGCTTCGCTCAGGGCTGCATTTCGGGGGCTTCGTCCAGTTTTCGGATGCGGCGGAGCTGCGGAAAGGCGAGCGCGATGGCGCCCGCCACGCCGATGGCGGCGATGCCGCCCGCGCTGACGGTGAAGACGGCTCCGAAGACGGCCGCCATGGTCCCGGCGCGGAATTCGCCGAGCTCGTTGGACGCGCCGAGGAAGATGCCGTTGACCGCATTGACCCGGCCCCTCACCTCGTCCGGCGTCCAGAGCTGAAGGATGATCTCGCGGATATACACGCTGATCATGTCGAACGCGCCGATGAACATGAGCGCGCCGATCGACAGCCACGGCAGGGTGGACAGGCCGAAGACCGCCGTCATCAGACCGAACAGGGCGACCGTGCCGAACAGCACGAGCCCGGCATGATCGCGCACCGGGAAGCGGACCAGCAGGCCGAGCATGGCGACCGCGCCAATGCCGGGCGCGGCGCGCAAGAGGCCGAGGCCCTGCGGCCCGAGCTCGAGAATGTCCTTGGCATAGACGGGCAGCAGCGCGACCGCCCCGCCGAGCAGCACCGCGAACAGGTCCAACGAGATCGCGCCCAGCACGACGCGGTTGCGAAAGACGTAAGAGAAGCCGCCGACCAGCGTGGCCAGCGAGGTCGGCTCCGAACTGATGCGCTGGGACGGCTTGGGAATGGAGAAGATGAGCAGACAGGCGACGCTCAGCAGGACCAGCGCCGACCCGTATGCCGTGCTCGCCGAGATTCCGTAGAGCAGGCCACCCGCCGCCGGACCCGCAATATGGGCGAGTTGCCAGGAGCCGGTGTTCCAGCCGACGGCGTTGGGAAAGTCTTCCCGTGGCACGA
>JAHDEU010000251.1 GCA_020628635.1 Hellea sp.
TCCCCCTCCACCACCGCTGCGCGGCGGTCGCCAATCGCGTCGCGGGCATTCCGCCTGCTTTTGCTCATATATCCTCAAGGGGGAGGAACCTGGTTTTGGAAATTCATTTCTGGTTCTTCCGCCGCAAGAGGGCGAACCCGAAGGGCCGCAACGCGGATCGACGGTGAGGGGGCTCGCCAGCGCCAGCGCAGCGAGGTCGGAGGGGGGCACAGCGTCGGCCGCGCCCCGCGCGCCCTTCACGGACCCATCCGCCAACGAAAAAGCCCCGGCCTTTCGACCGGGGCTCCGTTCTCGGCAATGCGGTGTCGCTTAGAAGTTGACGCGCAGCTTGGTGTAGTACTGGCCGCCGTTGAAGCCGGTCGGGGCGGCTTCGGGGTAGAGTTGGCCGGTGCCGTTCTGGCCGGGGTTCTCGTCCGGATAGTTGTCGAACAGGTTGTTCGCGCCAACGATCAGCTCGATGCCCTCGCGGACTTCCCAGCCCAGTTCGGCGTCGACGAGCACTTCGCTGCCGACGTCGAAGTTGTTGCCGTTGTCGAACCACGGACCATAGTAGTTCGCGCGCAGCAGGCCGCGCAGGGCGCCTTCCGTGTGCGACCACTGGGCGAAGCCCTTGATGTTGGGCAGCAGGTCCTCGAGCGCGCGCACGCGGTTGTCGCTGATGCGCTGGATCGAGCCCACTTCGCCGCGGTCCTGGACCTCGGTTTCGTTGTAGTTGGCCGCGACCGTGATCTCCGAGAAGCCGGAGCCGAAGTCGAACGGCATGCGGCCGACGACGTCGATGCCCTTGGTGCGGGTGTCGAAGCTGTTGGTGAAGAAGCGGAACTGCGACAGGTCTTCCAGGCCGGTGAAGGCCGCGCGGTCGATGACGCCCGCATCGGCCAGGCCGGTGATGCCCGACGCCACGTCCGCGAACGGCGTGCCGGTCGTGTTGAACGCGTTCAGCGCATCGAGGAAGTTGATGTTCGCACCCAGGGCGATGCGGTCATCCACATCGATCTGGTAGGCGTCGATCGTCCAGGTCGTCGGACCGTAGTCGAACGCCAGGCCGGCCGTGTAGATCTTGGCGTCCTCCGTGCCGAGCTGCGGACGCGCGCCGTCACGCTGCTCGATGAAGTCGGCAGCGAGCTGGCCGGCGGCCGAGGACAGCGGCAGCGTGCCCTGGTCGATCAGCTGTCCGCCGACATTCTGAGTCGTCACGTTGCGGATGTTGGTCTGTCCGGCTGTCGGAGCGTGGAACGCGGTGGAGTGCGAGGCGCGGATCTTCAAGCCTTCCGCGACTTCGAACAGGCCCGCGATCTTGTAGTCCAGCGTGTCGCCGAACGCGGAGTAGTCCTCATAGCGAAGAGCGGCTTGCAGCGTCAGCGCTTCGGTCACGTCGGCTTCGAGTTCCGTATAGGCCGCGTAGCTGTCCTGCGTGGCCTTGAAGCCTTCGGGGAAGCCGCCGAAACCGTTGGAGGACGACGAGAAACCCTGGTCGGCGAGCGGGCCGAGCGCGAACGAGTTCGGATCGCCCTGGAACAGCTCGAACGTTTCCTCGCGGTATTCCGCGCCGAATGCGATCGACAGGTCGGAGGCGAAGCCCGTGGGCAGCAGATAGGCGAAGTCGGCGTTGAGCACGACTTCCGACTGCTCCTGGCCGCCGGGGACGAAGTCGCGCGGCGTGTTCGGACCGAGCGAGGCGTTGACGGTGTTGCGGATGAAGAAGTCGGTCTTGTTGGAACCGGCCGTGACCGACAGGTCATAGGTCAGTCCGTCGCCGAGGTTCAGGTCGCCGCGGATGCCCGCCGACACGCCCAGATCCTTGTTGTCGCCACCGAAGCGCGGCACGAAGCCGCTCGGAATGGTTTCGGTGAACGCAAAGCAGTTCGGGTCCGCCGCGACGTCCGCGAAGACGTCCGGGTCCTGGATCAGACCGCCCGCGCCCGTGAGCGGGATGCCTGCCGGGCAGTCGCCGCCGACGCCCACGCCGTCGAGGTCGCCGACGCGGACAGACGGGATGTCGCCGCCCAGATTGCCGTCCTCATCGACCAGCGGGCCGCGATACACGCCGCCGCGATTGGTCGGGTTGCGGAAGAAGAAGCCGCCGGTGACCGTGCGCGCGCCGTAGTTACCAAAGGCGTAGAGCTCGACATTGTCGGTGATCTGCAGCGCGGAATTGGCGAACAGCTTGATGTCGTCCTCGACGTCCGGCTGGCCCCAATACTGTGTGAACCGGTCGGTATAGGAGTTGACGGTCTCGAAATCGGCGACGGCGGTGTTGCCGGCGGCGATCAGCGCCTCGACATCGGAGCGCGGGGCGGAGCGGATGGTGCCGTTCTGGTCGCCATATTCGGCCGACAGGTTCACGAAGCCCTGATCGCCGAGCGGCAGGCCGACATTGCCCGACAGGCGCCAGTTCTCGCCGTCATTGTCATAGGTCTGGCCGTATTTGGCTTCGAACGTGCCGCCTTCGGGGCTGTCCTTGAGCACGAAGTTCAGAACGCCCGCAATGGCGTCGGAGCCGTATTGCGAGGATGCACCGTCGCGCAGGACTTCGACCTGCTTCAGCGCGATGGAGGGGATGGCGGAAATGTCCACGCCCTGCGCGCCGTCGGAGATGCCGCCGCCGAGAAAGGAGATGACGGAGCCGCGGTGGCGGCGCTTGCCGTTGACGAGAACCAGCGTCTGGTCGGGCGACAGGCCGCGCAGGTTGGCCGGACGCACGATGGACGCGGCGTCGGAGATCGGCTGGGTGTTGATGTTGAAGGACGGAACGCTGGTGCGCAGCAGGTCCTGCACGTCGTCCGAGGCGTTGCGCGTGAACTCGACGCCGGAGATGACGTCCACGGGCGCGGGCGTGTCGGCAGCCGAACGCTGCAGGCGGCGCGTGCCGATGGTGATGATCTCGTCCTCGACGATGGTGTCCTCGAGCGTGTCCTGGGCGAGTGCGCCGGAGCTCATGGCCGTGGCGATCATGGCGCTGGATGCGCCCATGGCCAGCAGGGCCTTCAAATTCAACTCTCTCATTGCAAATCCTTGATTGCTTGGTTCTTCCCTTTGAGCTCGCCCCCTGCGCCTGCCGGCTCGGCGCCAGGGACGGCGCATCCGGTCTGTCGGTTTCCTTGCGGGCAAAACCTGCCGCGCCATACGGGATTATGGCGCTTTCGCAACATGGAGCGTCCGTGTAAGGCTAAATCCCCGTGAACCTGTTGCTTTCGTGCAACATATCACACGAATGAATGCGGGTTATGCGGAAGGGCCGCGAGCGATGCCGATACGGACCGGAGCGCTGCATATCCGCGTGGCGGACACGGCCGACATCCCGGCGATCTCCGCCCTGCAGCAGCGCGCCGTTTCGGAGCTGCAGCGCGGTTACCTCACGCCCGCCCAGATCGAGGCGAGCCGCGCCGCCATGGGGCTGGACACGCAGTTGATCGAGGACGGGACCTATTTCTGCGTGGAAGAGGTGAGCGGGGAGGGCGGTCCCGTCCTGGTGGGATGCGGCGGCTGGTCGGACCGCGCCACGCTCTATGGCGGGGACCACTCGGCGGGGCGCAGCGCCGCCAAGCTCGACCCGGTCTCCGCGCTGTCGGGTCGGTGAGGGGTGATGACCGACCTCATAGGCTTCGCGGTCCGAACCGTGCTGGCGCACCGCATGCGATCCGCGCTCACCGCGCTCGGCATCACGATCGGGATCGCAGCGGTCATGCTGCTCACCTCGATCGGCGAGGGGACCCGCCGCTACGTGCTCGATCAGTTCACCCAATTCGGCACCAACATCCTCGCCGTCAATCCGGGCAAGACCGAGACGGTCGGCATTCCCGGCGTACTCGGCTCCAGGATGACGGGCGCGGGCTTCGGCGGCTGCGTCACGGCGCTGGTCGAGAGCCAGGCCG
>JAHDEU010000252.1 GCA_020628635.1 Hellea sp.
TCCGACCCTCAAGCGCTGGCGCGCTTGCGGCCCACCTCCCCTTTCCGGGGAGGAAAGGAGAAAGAGAATCTTCCATTCAACTTCCTCCCCGGAAAGGGGAGGTGGGCTTGTGGAGCGAAGCGACGCAAGGTCGGAGGGGTGACGCAAACAAGAAAAGCCGGGCGCAAGCCCGAACATTCAGATCGACTGTCCCGTAGCCTCCCAATCCTTCAGGAAAGCGGCCAGCCCCTTATCCGTCAGCACATGGTCGGCGAGGCTCTTCACCACCTTGGGCGGCGCGGTGATCACGTCGGCGCCGACCAGTGCGCATTCCTTGACGTGATTGACGGAGCGGATCGAGGCGGCGAGCACCTCGGTTTCGTAGCCGAAATTGTCGTAGATCGTGCGGATGTCCTCGATCAGCTCCATGCCGTCCAGCGTGATGTCGTCCAGCCGTCCGATGAAGGGCGAGATGTATGTCGCGCCCACTTTCGCGGCCAGCAGCGCCTGGTTGGCGGAAAAGCAGAGCGTCACGTTGGTCGGGATGTTTTCCGAGCTGAGCTGGTTGCAGGCCTTGAGGCCGGCCATGGTCAGCGGCAGCTTCACGCAGACATTGTCCGCGATCTTGCGCAGGATCCGGCCTTCGCGGATCATGTCCTCGGCGTCCGTGCCGACGACTTCGGCCGACACATGGCCGTCCGTCAGCTTGCAGATCTCCGCGATGACCTCCTTGAAGTCGCGGCCCGACTTGGCGATGATGGACGGGTTGGTCGTCACGCCGTCCACGAGGCCGATGTCGGCGAGTTCCGCGATGGCGTCGAGATCGGCGGAGTCGATGAAGAATTTCATGGCGGTGTCCTGGGTCGTGTTCCTGCATTCGCGCTGAAGAAAATACGCGCGGCTCTCACCGGGCCTGCTAACACGCGGCGTGGCTGCGCGGAACGCTCAAATCCTCTTTCCTGTGAACGTTCCCGGCGCGTTCGACTATTCTGTTCCGGACGACATGCATCTGGAGCGCGGCGATTTCGCCTTCGCGCCCATCGGCAAGCAGATGAAGCTGGGCGTTGTGATGGGTTTCGCAGACGCCGAGCCCGGTCGCGAGCTCAAATCCGTCGCGGAGCGCAAATCCACCCGCCCGCTGCCCGCTGCCACGCTCGACTTCATCGACTGGGTCGCGCGCTACAATGTCGCCTCACCGGGGCAAGTCCTGCGCATGGTGCTGCGCTCGTGGAAGGCGCTGGACCCGAGCGCGGTGTCGACAGTCTATGAGCCGGTCGGAGAACCGCCGCTCAATCTCACGCCTGCCCGCCGTGCCGCGCTGACTGAGGGTGGACCCTTTCCCGCGACCGCGTCCGAAATCGCCAAGCGCGCGGGCATTTCGGCAGGCGTGATCAAGGGCATGGCGGCCAAGGGGTTGATGGCGGCGCGGGAACTCCCCGTCGATCCGCCCTTCGCGGAGCCCGATCCGGAGCGGCCCGGGCGAGAGCTCTCCCCGGCGCAAGCCAAGGCGGGCGAGGAGCTGGCCGGTCTGGTGCGCGCCAGCCGCTTCAACGTCGCCCTGCTCGACGGCGTAACGGGCTCGGGCAAGACGGAAGTCTATTTCGAAGCGGTGGCGGAAAGCGTGCGGCAAGGACGGCAGGTCTTGTTGCTCGTGCCTGAAATCGCGCTCACCCAGGCCGGGCTGTCGCGCATCTCGGAGCGGTTCAAGGCGGAGCCCGTCGCCTGGCATAGCGGCATATCGGACGTCGCCCGCCGCCGCGCCTGGCGCGAGGTCGCGCATGGCCGCGCCAAACTGGTCGTGGGCGCGCGCTCGGCCCTGTTCCTGCCCTTCGCCAAGCTGGGGCTGATCATCGTGGACGAGGAGCACGACACGTCCTTCAAGCAGGAGGAGGGCGTGGTCTACAATGCGCGCGACATGGCCGTGCTGCGCGCCAAGCTGGAAGCCTGCCCGGTCGTGCTGGCCAGCGCGACGCCCAGCCTGGAATCGCTGCACAATGCTCGATCCGGCCGCTACAGCCATGTCGTGCTGCCCGAACGGCCCGGCGCGGCGGTGCTGCCCGAGATCGGCCTGATCGACATGAAGGCGGAGGAAAACAAGCTGGAGCCCGGCACGTTTCTCTCGCCACCACTGGTGCAGGCCATGGCCGAGCGCATGTCGCGCGGGGAGCAGTCGCTGCTCTACATGAACCGCCGGGGCTATGCGCCGCTTATCCTGTGCCGTGCCTGCGGGGAGCGCCTGCGCAGCCCCGACACCGACAGCTGGCTGGTGGAGCACCGGGCGAGCGGTAGGGCCGTCTGCCACCTCACGGGCTTTTCCATGCGCATGCCGCGGGAGTGTCCGAGCTGTGGATCGGCGGATGGACTGGTCTCCGTAGGTCCCGGGGTGGAGCGCATCGCGGACGAGGCGCGGCTGCATTTCCCCCACGCGCGGATCGAGCTGATGAGCTCCGACACGACTGCGACGCCGGAGCAGATACGCGAGCGGCTGGACCGGATGGAGCGCGGCGAGATCGACATTCTCGTCGGCACGCAGATGGTGGTGAAGGGGCACAATTTCCCCAAGCTGACTTTTGTCGGCGTGGTCGATGGCGATCTCTTGATGGGCGGGGCCGACCCGCGCGCGGGCGAGCGCACCTACCAGACGCTGGTGCAGGTCGCGGGCCGGGCGGGCCGCGCGGACAAGGCGGGCACGGCGCTGATCCAGACCCACCACCCGGAACACGAGGCACTGCAGGCGCTGGTGGCTGGCGACCGGGACATGTTTGTCGGCGTGGAGATGGCCATGCGCGAGATGCTCGGCCTGCCGCCGCACGGCCGTATCGCCGCCGTCATCGCCTGGGGGCCTGACCTGAAGAAAACCAAAGAGCTGATCCGCGACTTCCTCAAGCTCGCACCGAGAACCGACGGCGTCGAAATCCTCGGCCCCAGCGAGGCTCCCATCTCGCGCCTGCGAGGCCTCTACCGCCAGCGCCTGTTCATTCGGGGCGAGCCGGGTGTGAACCTGCCCGCCTACATGACGGCGTGGCGCGCCAGGCAGAAACGCCTGCCGGTGAAATACAAGCTGCAGATCGACATCGACCCGCAGAGCTTCGTTTAGGGTTCCCGTTCCCGGCTCTCGTGGCCGGGACCTTTCTCGTCAATGGCTGGACGTCGAGGGGACGTGCCAACCCGCTACCGGCTCGCCACGTCAAAGGCCCCGGCCACGAGGGCCGGGGACAGGCACGATCAGCTCGACAGCCCGCGCAGTTCCGGAGCGGTTTGCAGCGCGCGGCAACGTTCGCTCATGATCAGCGTGCCGGAGCCGTCGCGGACGGTGACGACATAGTCCCAGCCCTTGGTCGTGAACAGCTGCGTGTCCTCCGATCCGCAGTAGTCCGTTTCGCGCAGATCGGACGCGATACGGGCGCGGTCCGGCGCTGGCACGGCGTCTTCGCTGCGGATGATTTCCGAGAAGGTCAGCTTGGACGCATCGCCCCGGAAGCTGACATCGCCGACAAAGACGTAGGTGTCGGTCTCGAAAAAGAAGTGGTCATAGGCGTCGTTCAACTCTGCCGCCACGCCGTCCATATAGGCTTGGCGCTCGGCCGGGGCGACGGCCTCGACCGGCTCGATGTCGCCCAGCACGTCGCCTAGGCCGACATAGGTCAGCGACCCCATTCCAAACACGGCCGCAGCCGCCCCGCCGCCGATGACGCGAATATCCATGATGTTCCCTCCCACTTTTGGAGGTGGGGTAGCGGGAGGTGGTTAGCGACAACTTAGGAGCGAAGGGGAGATTGGTTGCACGGTTAATGGAGGGTGGAGGGAGACTGACGGGAGGATTCGAGACTTCATCGCGTCGCTATAGATCGGCTTCCCCCCTCCCCCTCTGGGGAGGAACTGTTCTCT
>JAHDEU010000253.1:0-3151 GCA_020628635.1 Hellea sp.
CGCACGGAATGGTGCGGGACGTAAGCCTGGCCATTGTCATGGGCGTGCACGCCGAGGTGGCCGCGCGGGTGGTAGGTGTCGGTCACGACATAGGTGCCGGGGCCGTTGCGGCGCAGGCGCTCGATCAATTCGCGCTCCTGCCAGCTCACGGTCTGCTGCGCGCCCTGATACGGCGCGACGTGATGCTGCGGCGCGACATAGTCGCCGAGCTGGTGCGCGCCGGAATGGTGGTAGCCCGCAAAGCTGCCGCGCAGGTTCTGGTGCGAACTGTTCCCGGCGATGGCGGAAGCCGAGAGTGCAGCCAGCCCGGCGCAGCCCAGCAGGGCAAGTCGTGTCTTGTTCATGGTCTTCGTCCCACCTGAAGAGTTGTGCGGCCTTACGCCGAGCGCACCTGGTCGACGTCGAGCGCGTGCTCGCGGACCTTGCGGTAAAGCGTGGAACGGCCGATCCCGAGGCGGCGCGCGACCTCGGACATGTGACCGCTATAGGTCTGGATCGCGAACTCGATCAGGTCGCGTTCGATGTCTTCGAGCGTGCGCAGATGGCCCTCCCGGTCCAGCACGGCGACCGCGCTGTCATCCTCGTCCGGAACTTGGAGCACGAGACTGTCAAGCGGGCCGGGCTCGGCGATGTCCATGGTCGGCAGCAGGCCCGAGAGCTGCGGGAAGTCGTTGGGGCGCAGCGAATTGCCGTCGCTCAGGATCATGGCGCGGAAAATGGTGTTCTCCAGCTGGCGCACATTGCCCTTCCACTCGTGATCGCGCAGCAGGGCCAGCGTTTCGGCCGTTGCGCCGGACACGCTCATCTTCTCCTGCGCGTTGAAGCGCGCAACAAAGTGCTCGACCAGGGCCGGAATGTCCTCGGAGCGCTCTCGCAGGGGCGGAACGGAGATGGGGAAGACGTTGAGGCGGTAGAACAGGTCCTCGCGGAAGGTCCCGTCGCGCACGCAATCCGCCAGGTCGCGATTGGTCGCGGAGAGAATGCGCACATCGACCGGCACGGGACGCTTGGAGCCGATGGGATCGACCTCGCCTTCCTGGAGCACGCGCAGCAGCTTGACCTGCATGTCGAGCGGGAGCTCGCCGATCTCGTCGAGAAACAGCGTGCCGCCATGCGCTTCCTGGAATTTGCCGAGATGCTTGGCGCCCGCGCCCGTGAACGCGCCTTTCTCGTGGCCGAACAGGATCGACTCGACCAGCGTTTCGGGAATCGCGCCGCAGTTCACCGTGATGAACGGCTTGTCCGCGCGGTCCGATGCGCCCTGGATGGCGCGGGCGATGACTTCCTTGCCGACACCGGACTCGCCCGTGATCAGGATGGGGATGGAGGCTTTCGCGCCGCGCTCGCCCATGGCCACGACCGGGCGCATGGCGGCGCTGTTGCCGATAAGATCATCGAAGGTGAAGCCGCCCTCCGTGCGCTTCTTGAGGCGCGACACTTCGCGGGTCAGCGTTTTCACTTCCAGCGCATTGCGGATGCTCACGATGATGCGTTCGGGCGCGGCCGGCTTGACCACGAAATCGCGCGCGCCGCCCTTCATGGCGGCGACCACGGCCTCGATGGAGCCCTTGCCGGTGAGCACGATGACCGGCAGGTCGGCGCGGATCTTCTGCAACTCGGACAGCACATCCATGCCGTCGCGGCCGGGCATGACGAGATCGAGCAGCATGACGTCCACGCCCGCCGCGTCCGGCCCCGACGCCATGCGCAGCGCCGTGTCGCCGTCCCCGGCCTGCAGCACGGAAAAGCCGGACCGCTCCACCACGGCCTGCAGCAGCCGGCGCTGGGTTGGGTCGTCATCGACAATCAGCACGGTCTTCGCCATGTTCGCTCACCTCGTTTTCGGGCGGGCGAACCACACAGTCCGCCCCGCCGCTTTCCCGTCCTGTGCCAGCGGGAGGTGAAGGGCGGGCCAAGGGACAGGGTTAGCGGAAGGCTAATGCCGTCCCGAAGGCTCATGCCCTGTGTTGCCTTCCTTGTGTTGCCTTGGCGGGCGCTTGCGTTACAGACGGCGCAAACAAGACTCACCTAACGGCAGAATACCAGGACCATGGCAGACAGCACTTACGAACGCGGCGAGATGGAGATCGACAGCCACGAGGACACCTTTGGCGGCTTCATGCGCATCAGCCAGTATGGCGGCGCGGCGATTGTCGTCACCGTGCTCGTCCCGATTCTCATGTTCGGCGTCAATCTCGGCTGGCCTGCCGCCACGCTGATCGCGCTCGTTCTGGGCGTCATCATGGGGCTGATCATGAAGTTCACGGGCCGCTACTACGCGGTGCTGGTCCTGTCGGCCGTGTTCTTCGCGTTCATCATGGTTCTCGTCGGGCTGTTCGGCGGCAACGATGACGACTACCAGAGCGACGCCGTCGGGGTCGAAGCCGAGCTCTAGGCGTCATCAAGGGAAGGGGAGCCCATGCACATCGCGGTCTTGAAGGATGCGGCCGGCGCCGAGGCGCGGGTCGCGGCCACGCCGGACACGGTCAAGGGCTATGTCTCCTCTGGCCACGCGGTGACGGTCGCCAAGGGCGCGGGCGCGGCAGCCGACTTCGCCGATGCCGCCTATGTCGATGCGGGCGCCACCATCGCGGCGAGCAATGCGGCAGCGGTGAAGGCGGCCGATCTCGTGCTGTCCGTCACGGGCGGCACGGCCAAGCTGCTGGGCTCGATGAAGTCCGGCGCGGGCATCACCGGCCTGCTCTCGCCCACGGACAATCCGAAATATGTCGCGGCGGCCGCGAAAGCCGGCGTGACGGCCTTTGCGCTGGAATACATCCCGCGCATCAGCCGCGCGCAGGCGATGGATGTGCTGTCCAGCCAGTCCAACCTCGCGGGCTACCGTGCGGTCGTCGAAGGCGCGGGCATCTCTGGCCGCGCCATGCCGATGATGATGACGGCCGCCGGCACCATCGCGCCGGCCAAGGTCTTCATCATGGGCGTCGGCGTGGCGGGCCTGCAGGCCATCGCGACGGCGCGCCGTCTGGGTGCCGTCACGACAGCGACCGATGTGCGACCCGCGACCAAGGAACAGGTCGCCTCGCTCGGCGCGAAATTCATCGCCGTCGAGAACGAGGAGTGCGGCCGAGACCGCGGGCGGCTACGCCAAGCAGATGAGCGCCGAATACCAAGCGCTGCAGGCCGAACTCAC
>JAHDEU010000253.1:3161-3797 GCA_020628635.1 Hellea sp.
GGCGCGAAGTTCATCGCCGTCGAGAACGAGGAGTTCAAGGCGGCTGAGACCGCCGGCGGCTACGCCAAGCAGATGAGCCCGGAATACCAGGCGCTGCAGGCCGAGCTCACCGCCTCCCACATCGCCAAGCAGGACATCGTCATCACCACCGCGCTCATCCCCGGACGCGACGCGCCCGTGCTGGTCACGAAAGAGATGCTCGACACCATGCGCCCCGGGTCTGTCCTGGTGGACCTCGCCGTGGAACGCGGCGGCAATGTCGCGGGTGCCAAGCCTGGAGAGATTGTCACGACGAAAAACGGCGTGCACATCGTCGGCCACCTCAACTGGCCGTCGCGCATGGCGTCGGACGCCTCCAACATGTTCGCGCGGAATCTCAAGGCCCTGCTGCCACTGCTCAGCGCAGAAGACGGCGCCTACGCGCCGCACTGGGACGATGAGGTAATCCAGGGCGCAGCGCTGACGCGGGACGGGGCCGTGGTGAACGAGCGGCTGAAAGCTTAGCGGACCGCCTGTCGGCGGGCTTGACCCTGTTGTCCCCCTCCGACCGGCCTCGCTGACGCTCAACCGCCCACCTCCCCCTTGCGGGGGAGGAACTAAGATTCAGTTCCTCCCCCGCGAGGGGGAGGGGGACCG
>JAHDEU010000002.1 GCA_020628635.1 Hellea sp.
ATAGCGACGGCACAGCCAGCACCCCGCGCAGGCGTTCCCCGTTCCACGCCTCGAAATCCCGCAGCACCGTCTCCACCTGCCTCTGGTCCTTGACCTCCGGCCCGTCCGGCACATCGTGGCGCGTGGGGTAGATTTCGGTGAAGACGACCGGCGCGGAGAGATCGTCCGCGAAAGCGGTTTCAAACGGCCAGACCGCGACCCGCCCCGCGAAGCGCCGTCGCAGTTCCTCCAGCCGGGCGATTCCAAGCAGGCTCTGGCTGCCCACGGAACCCGTATAGGCGAGCTTGAACACGGGCGATGCCTTGCGCTCGCGCCGCTCCGCCTCCCGCTTGTAGCCAAAGGGATGGGACCAGACCGAATGCCTCTTGCGCGACAGGCCGTCCGGCAGTCCCGCTTTCATGGTATAACCCCAGAAAGGGCCGTCGCCGGGGAGCAGGCGGTTCCAATGCGCGGCCACGTCGAAGCGGTTGGAGCGGTTGTCCGCACCGTCCTCGATCCGATCATGCAGATGCGCCCAGATGCTCTGCCAGCCGTCCAGCCCGACCGCCGACGCGAAGCCCGCCGGAAAGCCGAAAGCGAAGTCGAAACCGATCATCAGCCGCTCATTCGCGCCCAACGCGTCCTCGATCAGTTCGGCGATCCGCTCGGTCGCCTGCGCCCGCGTGACCGGGTTGGCGGACGCCGTGCCGCTGGCCGCGATCCATATGCTGTCCGCGCCCGATCGCGGCACATTGGCGCCCGACCAATCCACGACGGCAAAGCGGTCGAACAGCTTAGGCTCTGTGCGGGCTGCCATAATTTACCCTTTATTGACCACGACCACGGCAAGCTCATGCCTGACCTCAATCCCAGTTTCGCTCCAAGGACCGCCATGTCACAGCGCCGCCTCACGTCAAAGACCGCCGCTCTGATGGCCGCGGTCCTGCTGTCCGCATGCGCATCGTCCGCACCAGACAATCCCAACAGCGCCACCGACATCCGCAATGCGCAGAACCGCTCCGCGAGCCAGGCCGGGACCTACAATGAAAACGAGCTGGTCTCGGCCATCTCCACCCATCTGGGCGTGACGTCGGAGTCGGCCGCCACCGCCATCGAACGCCTGTTCCGCGAACGCGGGCGGCCCGTGGGCTACATCACGGGCGAGGAGGGCGGCGGCGCGCTGACGGTCGGCCTGCGCTACGGCACGGGAACGCTGTGGATGAAGGACGGCCGGACCATGCCGATCAAATGGCAGGGGCCGACGGTCGGGTTCGATGCCGGTGCGGATGTGTCCAAGGTGTTCACCCTGGTCTACGGCCTGGAAGACACTGACGACATTTACCGCCGCTTCCCGGGCGTGGACGGCTCGGCCTATCTGGTCGGCGGCATGGCGGTGAACTACCAGCGCACCAACGGCATCACGCTGGCCCCGATCCGCACCGGCGTGGGTGTGCGGCTGGGCGCGAATGTAGGCTATACGCGCTATACCAAGAAGCGCGCGATCATTCCATTCTAGGTCCGACGGGGGTTGCGCCAAGAAGGGAATAGCTGAACCTATCTCCCCCAACTCCTCCCCTTTGAGGGGATGTGCCCGAGCGAAGCGACGGGCGGAGGGGTAGAGTCACTCCGTCTTTGGTGTCGTCACACCTTACCCCTCCGACCCCCGATCGCTGCGCGGCGGGCGCCACCTTTCCTGAGAGGGGAGGAGTTTATGGAAGCGGCAGGCAGTGTCGCGCAGACGCGAATCTCCGGCTAAACCCTAATTTCCCGCCGCCTTCAGCCCTCCGAGGATCAACTCGTGGGCCTTGTCCACGTCTTCCCAGCCCAGCACCTTCACCCACTTGTCGCGCTCCAGATCCTTGTAGTGGTCGAAGAAGTGCGGGATGCGGTCCTGGAGCACTTGCGGCAGGTCGCGATAGGTCTTGATCTGGTCGTAATAGGGCGTCAGCTTGGCGTGGGGCACGGCGACGATCTTCTCGTCTATCCCGGCCTCGTCCTCCATCATCAGCACGCCGACGGGACGCGCGCGCACGACGCAACCCGGCATCAGCGCGCGCTGCCCGACGACCAGCACATCGGTCGGATCGCCGTCATTGGAGAGTGTGTGCGGCACGAAGCCGTAATTGCAGGGGTAGCGCATGGCCGTGTAGAGAAAGCGGTCCACCACCATGGCGCCGCTGTCCTTGTCCATCTCGTATTTGATCGGCTCCCCACCCAGCGGCACCTCGATGATGACGTTGATGTCCGATGGCGGATTCTCGCCGGGTTTGATGCGGTCGATGTTCATGGGTGTGTCCGGTGGGTGGGTTGTTCGCGCGGGGCATTAGTGGGCGGGGTGGGGCGTGCCAAGTGATGTTTGGCAGATTGGGACGGACGCGCGTGGCGCGGCTGATTTTTCGTCACCCCTCCGACCTCGCGCTGCGCGCGTCGGCCACCTCCCCTTTCCGGGGAGGAAGATATAGGAGAAGTTTCGTATTCGATTTCCTCCCCGGAAAGGGGAGGTGGGTTTTCGACCGAAGGGAGAAAGGTCGGAGGGGTGACGAGACAAAAAAGCCGCGCGACAGCGCGCCCATTCACGCCAGCACCGCCCATGCCCCGCTCGCGATCATCACCGCCCCGATCACCACATTGAACACCCGCGCCGCGCGCGCGCTTTGCAGCTTGCTCCTGATCCAGCGCGCAAACGCCGCGTAGATCGACAGCCCCTGCAGCTCCAACCAGGTCACGGTCACCAGCATGATCCCGAACTGCAAGAGCACCGGTTTTTCGGGGTCGAAATAGAGCGGCAGCAGCATGCCGAAATAGACCAGTGGCAGGGGCGAGCTGACCTGCAGCGCGACCCCCTTGGCGTAGAGGCGGCCGAGCCGGGGCGGGGCGGTCGCTTCCCGCGTGGACACATCGCCCATGTCCGGCGGCGGTCCGAAAATGGTGGAGAGCCCCAGATAGAGGATCACGAGCAGGCCGAGCACCTTCAGCGCCAGCGTGACCTGCGGGAAGGCCGTCAGCAGCGCCGCCGTCCCGCTCGCCGCCAGCACGAGCCAGAGCACGTTTGCGGACGCCACACCGAATGCCGGGAACAGGGCGGGGCGAAAGCCGTGGCGGAAGCTGCTCGCCATGACCAGCATGACGGCGGGACCGGGCGTGAGGCCGCCCACGGCAAACAGCACGACCAGCGACAGCCAGACATCGAACTCCACCGCTGACCCTCCCATAACCCTTCGCGAAATCGCTAGCGCGCTATCACCGGCGGGCCTATCTGTCAGCGCCTATGCAAAGCGAAACCCACACCGCGCCGGAACTGTCCGACACGCCGCTCCAGGGCGTGCTGGACCATGTGCTCGCGGGCATGGACGGCTCGGACAGCGATCTGCGCACGGTGGTCGAGCTGATGGGCGCGCGGGCCTTCGGGCCGGTGATGATGCTGTGCGGCGTGTTCCTGATGACGCCGCTGGGCGCGCTGCCCGGCGTGCCGGCGGCTTTCGGGCTGGTGAACCTCGCCTTTGCCGTGCAGCTGCTCATGCGCCGACCGCACCCTTACGTGCCGCAGTGGCTGGCCAAGGTGCCGATACCCGAAGCCAAGGTCGCCTGGGTCGCGCGCAGATTCCGGCCCGCGCTGGCCTTCATCGACAAGCTCGTGGATGCGCGCCTGCCCCTGTTCACGCGCGGGCCGTGGCTGGTGCTGGCCGCGCTGGTGTCGATCCTGCTGTCGCTGACCATGTTTCCGCTGTCAGTGGTGCCGTTCGGGGTCGTGCCGTCGGCTTTCCTGCTGGGACTGATCGGGCTGGCGCTGACGGCACGGGACGGCGTGCTGATGGCGATTGCGCTGGTGCTGTCGCTAGCCGTGTTCGGATTCGTCGGCGGACTGGTTGCGGATCTGCTCGTCCAGTTCCTGCATTAGGGCGGACAGCACGGGGTCATGGCGCGGGGACAGCTCGGCCGCGCGCGCGACCATGATGCGCGCCAACCGCCACTCGCCTGCCCTCACGGCCCGGACCGCGCCCGCCCGCAGCAGCTCTGTCGATTGCGCCGCCGACGCGCCGTCCAGCGCGCGGGAGTAGTCTCCCTGCGCCAGAACGGACAGGCGCAGGCCCCGCTCGAAATCCGCATCCAGCGGGTCCAGCGCCACGGCGCGGCGGTAGCTCGCCTCGGCCGCGACCGCGTTGCCCTGCCTGCGCCAGCTCGCGCCCGCATTGGCCTCGGCCAGTCCCGCACGCTGCAGCGGCGCCGCGCGGCCGAAAGCCGCTCGCGCCTCGCCGCCGCGCCCGCGCGCGTCCAGCCAGCGGCCCAGCGTATTCATCAAGCGCGCGTCGGGATAGCGCGCGAACCGGTTGGGCAGCACGACATCCGCGTCGTCGCGCAGGCCCAGCTCTACATCGACGACAAGCCGCAGCGTCTGCGCCTCCGCGCTGTTGCCCGCACCCGCGAGCACGCCGCGCGCCTCTTCCGCCTGATCCATATCGACCAGCGCTGCGCCGAGTCCGAGACGGGCGCTTTGCAGCGACGGGTCGTGGGCGAGAGTGCGGGCATAGGCGTCCGCGCGCTGCTCCGGGCTCGGCAGGTTTCCGGCCCGCGACAAGGCCATCAGCACGTCGAAGGGCTGGACGGAACTGTCCGTGACAGGCCGGATGTCGTCCACCCGCAGCTCTGCCGCGATCAGTCCCAGGCAGGCAAATGCGACCAGCGCGCGCCTCACGACAGGCCTGCCGCGACGCGAATGCCGGCGGGCAGCAGCAGCATGACCAGGATGGTCGGGAAGATGAACAGGATCAGCGGCACGGTCAGCTTGGCCGACAGCGCCATGGCTTTTTCCTCGGCCACCATCATGCGGCGGTGGCGCATGTCGTCGGAGAATGTGCGAAGCGCCTGGCCGATGGAGGAGCCCATCTCCTCGGCCTGTTTGAGCATGACGGCCAGCGCACGCGCTTCTTCGAGCTCGATGCGCGCGGCGAAGTTCATCATCGCCTCGTTGCGCTCTCGCCCTGCGCGCAGCTCCAGGTTCATGATCTCCAGATTGGTCTTGAGCACAGGATAGCGCGCGCCGATCTCGTGGGACACCCGGATCAGGCTGGCATCCATGGCCAGCCCCGCCTCGATGCAGGCCACCAGCAGGTCCATCATGTCCGGAAAGCCCCGGCGGCACTGGTCCACCCGGCGGCCCTTGATGAAATTGACCACGAAGTCCGGCCCCATCATGCCGATGATCGTGACGGCGACCGCCAGATAGACCACGTTCATCCCGCCCATGCGCGCAAACAAGGGCCCCCAGCACAGCAGCACCAGCGTGACCGGCGCGAACAGCGCGACCGTGCGCGCGGCAAGGAATGTCTTCACCGCATTGGGATCGTAGAATCCCGCCTGGCTCAGCCAGAAGCGCAGGCGCGTGATTTCCTCCGCATCCGGCAGGGTGAGGTGCGAGCCGAGTTGCGTCAGCAGGTTCTTGCGCGCCCGCCGGCTCTGGCCGGTCGTCAGCCGCTCGTCCAGATCGACCCCACCACCCGACGCCAGGCGGCGCACGATGCGGCGCTCGGACCGTATCACGGCATGGGCCGCGATGAAGGCGATCCACAGAGCGAGGCTGAGAAACAGCAGCGCCGTGACGATCACGAAGGCGGATGAGAAGGACAAACTCATATCTTGAAGTTGATCATCTTGCGCATGACCATGTTGCCGATGAACATCCACACGACCACGCCGCCCAGCACCGGCTGGATGAGATGGTGGTCCCAGACCTCAGAGTAGAATTCCGGGCTCATCACATTGATGGCGAGAAACAGCAGAATGGGCGCGGCGTTGAGGATCATGGCGCTCATGCGGCCTTCCGCCGAGGCGGCCTTGATCTTCAGCCGCATCTTCTGGCGCTCGCGGATGGTGCGGGCGTTGGCGCGCAAGAGCTCCGCCAGATTGCCGCCGGTGCGTTCCTGCAGCCGCACCATGGCGGAGAACAGCTCGAAATCCTCGTGCCCGATGCGCTCGGCCATGCGCTGGACAGCGGTGCCGGTGGCGGAGCCGAAAGCGATCTCGTCCGACGCGATGCCGAATTCGGAGCCTATGGGATCGGCCATCTCCTTGCCGACCAGCTTCATCGCGACGGGCACGGGATGGCCTGCCCCCAACGAGCGCACGACCACATCGATGGCTTCGGGCAGCTGGGTGACGGCCTTTTTGCGCCGCCGGCCGACCGCCATGCGCAGAGCCAGCAGCGGCAGGGCTGCACCCGGGACCATGCCCGGGACAGCCACCGCCACATGTCCTGTCTTGAGCGCGAGCGCCACGCCGGTGAACAGCCCCGCGCCGACCATGGCGACATAGATCCAGACGGCGCCGAAGCGCGTGCCGCTCTGGACGACCATGCGGCCGATGCGCTCGTGAATGCGCGCGGCATGGCCCAGCTTGTCGAGCCCGCGCTTGCGCCGCAGCTCGGTCAGCACGGTCGTCGCGGGTGCGCCCTTGGCCAGCAGTTTCAGCCGGTGGTTGGCCGCGCGAATCTGGCGGCCCGCCTGCCGACCCATGCCGAGCAGCGCCTGCAGCAGGGCAATGCCCGCACAGAAGACCAGCGCGTAGATGACCCAGACAGTGGCAGGATTGTCGAGTGCCGCGCTCAACCCAGCCGCTCTTTCAAGGTCAGTTCCGTGGTTGGACCGGATGCGATGGTGCGCGGCTCGAACAGGCCCTCGGGCAGCGGGATGTCGCGCGTCGTGATCTCGTCGAGGCATTTGGGGCGGATTCCGGTCGCGCGGAATTCGCCGATGACGCTGTGATTGGGGCCGGTGCCGGTGCGGGTGTAGTTGAAGATTTCCTGCATCTGGATGATCGCGCCCTCCATGCCGGTGACTTCGGCGACCGACGTGATCTTGCGCTGGCCGTCCGAGAGCCTCTGCGCCTGCACGATGAGCCCGACGGCCGACGCGATCTGTCCGGCCACGGCTTCGGGCGTGATCTTCATGTCGCCCATGGCGACCATCTGCTCCAGTCGGGTGATGGCGTCGCGCGGCGTGTTGGCGTGCAGCGTCGCCATGCTCCCCTCATGGCCTGTGTTCATGGCCTGGAGCATGTCGAAGGCCTCCTCGCCCCGCACCTCGCCGAGGATGACCCGGTCGGGGCGCATGCGCAGGGCGTTCTTGACGAGGCCGCGCTGACGGATCTCGCCCTTGCCCTCGATATTGGGCGGGCGCGTTTCCATGCGCGCGACATGGGGTTGCTGGAGCTGCAGCTCGGCCGCGTCCTCGATGGTGATGAGGCGCTCCTTGTGGGAGATGGATTGCGAGAGTGCATTGAGCAGCGTCGTCTTGCCCGAGCCCGTGCCGCCCGAGATCAATATGGTCACCCGCGCCTTGCACGCCGCCCAGAGGAACTGCGCCACGCAGTCCGGGATGGCGTGAAAGCCGACCAGCTTGTCGAGCGTCAGCGGGGATTTGGAAAATTTGCGGATCGACACCAAGGGTCCGTCCACCGCGATGGGCGCGATGGCGACATTGACGCGCGAGCCGTCGGCGAGGCGTGCATCGCAGAGCGGCTGGCTCTCATCGACGCGGCGTCCCACTTCGGCCACGATGCGGTTGATGATGCGCAGCAGATGCGGCTCGGAGGCGAAACGCACGGGGCTCGGCTCCAGCTCGCCGCCGCGCTCGACAAACACATTCTCGTGGCCGTTGATGAGGATGTCGGACACGGACTCATCTCCCAGCAGCACTTCCAGCGGACCCAG
This sequence comes from Hellea sp., assembly GCA_020628635.1. GTDB lineage: Bacteria > Pseudomonadota > Alphaproteobacteria > Caulobacterales > Maricaulaceae > Litorimonas. The sequence goes on from JAHDEU010000002.1 coordinate 7,685, forward strand.
CCCGGTCATCTCGTCCGTGACGCCCTCGGCCAGTTCGGCCAGTTCGGATGCGGTGAGCTTCAGTTTCTCCTGCCGCGCCATTTCGCGGACCGCATCGAAGACCTGAGCCTTGAGCGCCGGCCGGTCGAGGCCGTCCAGCAGGGACAGGTCCACCTCGTCCAGCAGTCGCGCATGCAGGCGGATGCGCATGTCGAGCAGCGGGTCGATCGGCGGGCGGGCGGGCAGCGGCGGAGGCGTCGGCGCAGGTTGGGGTTCCGGCTCGACCAGTTCGATCAGCGCCTCGGGGCCTGGCGGGACGTCATGGGCGGCGTTCTCGGCCGGCTCGGCCATGCCTTCGGTCGGCACGTCCAGCGGCCCGTCAAGCGACATTGCGCCCAACTCGTCATAGATAGCGCCAAAACGTCCCGGCATATGCGGTCTCCATCCCGGTGCCGGTCTAGGCGAGGGGAGGTAAGAGCGGCGTTAGCCGTCGTGCTTAGCGGAGCCTTAAGCGGCGCTGCGCTGTTCAGGCTCGGTCGCCTCGTCCGGCCTCGCTTCAGCCACGGCCAAGCACAGCGTGTCCGCCAGCTGCTCGATCGCCGACACATAGCGGCAATCGGGGCGCAGGCTCAGCAGCGGCTCGCCCGAGTTCACCGACTCGCGCAAGGGGTCGGGGTCCATGGGCAGGCTGGCGAAGGCGGGCTCGCCCAGCGCGGTCTGCACATCCTTCAGGTCGAGACTGCCGCGCCCGCCGCGCCGCTCATGCTTGGTGATGACCGTGTCCAGCGCGCGGCCCATCGGCCCCAGAACCGGCGCGAGCTGGGCGCGGCGCAGGCGCGCCATGTGCAGGCTCGGCACCGTGAGCTCTGCCATGACGAGGCTCGCGTCCGCGCCCGCCAGCACGGCCGGAGTCCACGGCTCGAACCGGCGCGGCAGGTCGATCACGACATGGTCGAAGGCTTGCGTGGCCGCGTCCAGCAGCGCCAGCACGGTGCGCGGCGAGACCGCGCTCTCGGTACCGTTGGGCGCGCTCAGCAGGGCGACGCCGCCGATCGCCTGGTGCGCCATGACGGACAGCACGGACGCGTCGATCTGCGAGGCGGGACGGGCAAGGTCGTCGGGCGATAAGGTCGGCAGCAGGTCCAGATGGTGCGCACACGCCCCGGTCTGGAAATCCATGTCGATCAGCGCCACTCTGGGGCCGTCCGTCATGCGCTGAAGCTGCGTGCGGCTCCGGCCTGACCGCACGGCCAGCGACAGGGCGAGCGCGCAGGCGGCCGACGTCGTGCCGACACCGCCCGTCGCGCCGACCAGCGCGGTTACAGTCGAGGCGGGCAGGGGCGCGGGTTCACGGCGGGCCTTGCGGCCCATGCCATCCTTGCGCGGGTCCGTCTTGCGTTTGAACTTAACCATCGAGGTCTTCTCCCATCAGGCTGGCCGAAACAGACGGCAGGGTGCGGAAACGTCCCGGCAGCGCCCCGCCCAGCAGCACGGTCTTGAGCGGGCGCTCCGCAATGGTGACGGTGACCAAGGGCGGCGCCTGTCGTTGACCGGCCGCGGGAAGCGCGCCGACATAGCGAACAGAGACATCGGCCACGCTCAGGCTGTTCATGACGTCGCACATGCCGCGCCGCTCGCGCGTGGTGGTTCCGCATCGGCCGTCGCTATCGGGGCCGCGCACGATGCGGTCCATGGCATTGCCCCGGTAACCGCCGTTGGAGCAGCTCTGGGTGCCGCCCGCGCAGGTGATGTCGTAGGATCCGCTGGCATTAATCACCGTGTTGGAAACCGGTGCGCTCACGGCGGCGAGGCGCGCGCCGTGGCGCGCTGCGTTCTGCGCCGCACTATGCTGGGAGTAGGCATAGCCCGCCTCGACCGCGCCCAAGGTGAGCATGATCATCACGGTGCAGATCAGCGCCATCTCGACCGAGACGGAACCGGATTCGGACCTTTGGAAGCGTGCCAAGGTCATCGCGACAGCCGCGTCTCGTAATCGCCGCGCACTTCGAGCGTCCCGCCGCTCACCCCCTTGAGCAGGCCGATGCCTTCATAGGGGATAGAGGCCGACAGCCGCGCAATGCGGACCTTGCCCGCATTGCGGTATGAGGTGGTGTCGTCCTGGTGCTGGGTGCGGATGGCAATGGACACGTCGCCCGCCGACCAGCCGTCTATGCGCGTCGGCGCGCCCGGAACGGCACTGCCGCTCACGGCGATCTGGCGCGCGGCCGCCTGCTCCGCCGTGCTGGCCGCACTTGCCGCCAGATAACTCCCGCCCGCCGTCAGCCCCGCCTCCATGCGGTGGGTCTGCTGGTAGAGCAGCGAGGCGTCCACTGCTCCAAAGCCCAGCAGTATGAGAACGGGCAGGATGATGCCCGCCTCCACGGCGGCGCCGCCGGATATGTCGCGCGCGAGACGGCGCATCAGCGCACCAGCGCGACCCGGTCGCGCGAGCGGCTGTCGGACCGGGGGTCGACGATGTCTATCACCTCGCCCCGAAGCACATTGTCCTGGCCCTCGGCCATGGGTGCTGTCAGAAAGACGCGCGCAAAGCCTTCCACTGGAACGGGTCCGGCGCGGCCTTCCATGGAAATGCCGCCATCCTGCACCGCGCCGCAATTGACCACGGCGACCGAGATCACGCGCCGGTCCGGGTCAAGGCTCGGGCCTTGGGTGTTGCATTGCGGCAGGCCCTCTTCGGGTGACACGGCCCATTGCTTGTAGGTCTTCTTGCCCGGCACGCTGTCGTTGTCGATTTCCCAGCGATACATGGCGTAGCGCGACGGCGGGGTGGAGGGCGTGACCGTGCCGCCGTTGAGGCTGCTCAACGTGTAGGTGATCCCTGCAAGGGTGATCGAGTCGAGGCCGGGATGGTTCAGCTGCATGTAGCCGTAGAAGTCCCAATCGCCATTGCCGATGTTCGAACCCAGCTCAGGATCGGACGCACTGTCACCCGGAAGCCCCATGGCGGCGTCGCTCGCGGAGGTGTTGCAGACATTGCCGCGCTTTCCCTTTCCCGCAGAGGCGTAGCCCTTCACCACATTCTCGGCGGGCGCATAGATCGGGTCACTGCTCATTCTCTTGAACGCGCCTTCATAGATGTCGAAGCGCGTGTTCACGCCCTGCCTCATGGAGGCGATCTTGCCGGGGCGCAGCATGATGCCCGCGCTTTGGCTGACGCAGACCGAGGACACGTCGCGTGCGAATTCGTCGACGAGATCACTCGTGCCGCTATTGTTGTCCAAGGGATCGAGCCAGCCGAAATTGCCCGGCGTGTAGGGCGCATTCGGACCCGCTCCGACAAAGGTGATCTCGCGGCGCTGGAAGTCGGCCCGTTCGGACGCTTCCGCAAAGGACAGCGTGCTGCCCTCGAACGGGTTGCAGATGAAGACGGGTGCCGAGCCGCACACACCCAGATCCAGCCCGGCCGTGGCGCGCGCGCTCAAGGTGGCGTCCGCGAACTTGCCGGACAGGCTGACGGGGAACAGCGTGCCGACCGTTTTCGGGTCCACCCGGACTTCGACATAGCGCGCTTCGCTGGGGGAATAGGTGCGCACATCATCCGTGTTCTCGCTCCAGCGCGGGCTGGGCAGGTCCTTGAGGAAGCGGATTTCGGCCACGGTCACGTCGCTCTCAACGCCCGCGCCGGCGCGCATGGAGTTGCGCAGCAGATTGTTCACGGCGGCTTCCGCGCGGGTCATGCTGGTCGGGGTCTGGTCGAGCTCCGCCGCGCCCGCCTTGGCCAGCGCATCGGCCGCCGATTGCAGGTCGTTGTCCAGCGCCTGCAGGCGGGACACATCGACGGTCAGCGCCGCGCCCACCGTCATGGTCGGCAGGGCGAAGGCGGCCCACATGGCGACCGAGCCATGGGCTGCGCGGGAGAACGTCCTGAGAAGACGTGTGGCTGAAGACGTGTCTGGGGGAAATGTCATGCCAATCCTTTTTTGCGATCTAGTCATCCACTGTGTCCAGCTCGACCTCGCCCGCCTCATAGGCTTCCAGCGCGAGGCGCTGGCGGGCGGGATTGGGCGGGATGTAGGTGTTGGCCTTCTGCTCCGGCGTGGGCGCGACGAACTGGGCGTTGCGGTTGTGCGCGACCGCCGCGCCGAAATCCGCGCTCACGCCAGCGCTCGCGGACTGGGCCGTGGCGCAGCCACCCAGCCCGATGCAGGCGCTGGCGGATGCGAGGCAGAGCACCACCAGCAGGATGCGACCGCGCGTGCCGGTGCGGCGCGGATCGATCTGGGCGTAATCAATAGCGGACATAGTCGCCTCCTTGGGTGTCGCTGGAGAGCTGGCCGAGCAGGAAGGCACCGACATCGGAGGGCAGGCCCTCATCCGAGAGCGGCGTGCGCAGCTCGGATATGTCGGAGACCGGCTGGGCGAGGCGCGGCGTCACGATGATGACGAGCTCGGTCTCGGATTGCTGGTAGCGGGTGGACGAAAACAGCGCGCCGATGATGGGCAGGTTGCCGAGCCACGGCACCTGGTCGCGCGAGTTGGAGCTGTCATTCTGCAGCAGGCCCGCGATAGCAAAGCTCTGGTCGTTGCGCAGCTCCACGGTCGTCTTGGCGCGGCGCACGCGCAGGCCGGGAACCTCGACGCCGCCCAGACGCACGGAGTTGACCGTGTCGAGCTGGCTGACTTCGGGCGCGACTTTCAGGTTGATGACGCCGTCGGGCAGGACCGTGGGCGTGAACGACAGGCCCACGCCGAATTTCTGGTAGGTGATGCCGATCTGGCCGTCCTCGCCCGGGATCGGCACGGGAAACTCTCCGCCCGCGAGAAAGCTCGCACTTTCCCCGCTCATGGCGACGAGGTTGGGTTCGGCCAATGTGCGGATGACGCCCTTGGACTCGAGCGCTTCGATCTGCGCGTCCAGCGCCGCCCCGCCAATGCCGCCGCCCAGCAGGCCCTGCACGACGGAGCCGCCGATCTGGCCGAGGTTCGTCCCGGCGGAGAAGTCGCCCGGGTTCAGCAGGCCGTCCGTCAGCCCGCGGCTGGTGGTCAGGCCGATGCCGAGCGAGCGCACGGCGTCGCGCGACGCCTCCACGAAGCGCACTTCCAGCATGACCTGGTGGCTGTCGCGCACAGACAGGCCGTTGGTGACGCGCTCGGGCGCGAAAGCCTGCGCGATCTTTTCGGCGCGGTTCAGGACGCCTGTGGAGGACACATCGCCCGACAGGTAGACGCCGCCCGCCATGGGCCGGACCTGCACGTCCTCGCCCGGCAGGGTCTCATACAGGGCGCGCTTGAGCTCGGCGAGATCGAACCCGACGCGCAGGTCGATCACGTCGAGCAGCTGGCGATCCGCGTCATAGAGCATGACATTGGTCTTGCCGCCGCCCTTGCCCAAGAGCTGGAAGGAGCGGTCGGACATGACCACGATGTCGGCGATGTCGGGGTTGGACACGCGCACTTCGGCAAAGGCGACATCGGTCTGCATGACGACCATGTCGTCCACCGTGACTTCGGCCTGGGTGCGCTCGGACCGGTCGGTGTCGATCCGCGTGCCGGCCATGGCCTTCTGTGGGGCGGGCATGGCGAGCAGGGCGGCGAGGGTGAGGGGTGCGAGAGCCTTGAACATTCTATCGTCCTCCCGCCAGCACGGCGTCATCGGTTGTGGTGGGGTAGGACTGGCCGCCAGGAGCGAGGCCGGCCGCTTGCACGGCACGCTCCCGGCGCACTGTCACGCGCTCGACTGTGTCGCCGCGGACAATCTTGACCCGTGCGCGGTTGTCGGGGGTTTTGGATTTCGCCTTGCGCCGCATGGGAGGTTTCGGTGTGGAGGTCCGGTTCGCGCGCGCCAGCCGGTCGGAGCGCATGTCGGGGGCCGTGATCAGTTCGGTCTCGCCCGTGCCCCGCAGCGCGAGGCTGATCGTGCCGGTGGCTTCGGCCAAGGCCAGCACCTGCAGGTCGCGGCGGTCCACCTCCAGCGTGACCGTGCGTGCCAGGGCGGGGTCGGGCACGCGCTGCGCGTTCTGGTCCACACCCAGCACGCGCACGGCCTGGAGCAGGATGGTGGATTTGAACAGGTCCGGCCGCGGCGTGTCGAGCGGCTGGGTGATGTGCATGACATCGACCAGATCGCCCGGCACGACGAAGCCGCCCACGCCGGTGTTCTGGTTCACGGACACGGCGCCCGCGACATAGCCCGGACGGATGGTGGCCGACAGGGCGGCCGTTTCGCCGGGGCCGCTGATCTCGTCGTCAAAGAGCGGGGCGAGGGCGCGGATGTCGCGCAGCGCGACGCGGGTGAGGTTCGGGTCCGCACCGGGCTCGACTTTGAAAATATCCGCGACTGTTTCGAACGTGCCCAGCGGCACGGCGTCCTCGGGATAGTCGGCGAGCTGGAAACTGCTGGGCGAGAGCGGCTCGCCGTAAGCGATGTCGTGGCTGGCGACGACCACGGTGGTCGTGGCCATTGGGGCGGGCTGTGCGGAGGCGAAGCTGTCCACGATGGGAGCGGCGCGGAATTCGCCCTCCACGGCGGACGAAATCCAGCCGCGTGCGAGGATCACGGCGAGTGTGCCAAAGGCCAGCGACGCGCCCAGCATGATAAGCGTGTTTGAACGCATCCGGCCATCCCAACCCGCCCCGGACGCAGCACGTCCCGGTTCATCCCGCCGATCACTCGGCACGCCGGAGGCAGGGCAGGCAAAGTCGGTCCCCGGCGTTGGGCCTATGCTGGCACGGCGCAGCTCAACGAAGCGTGTGGGGAGAGGGTTGCCGGGCGGTTGGGCAATGGGCTTAGCGGACCGTTAACATGCGGCGCGGGCAGGCTGCCTAAACCGCGCATGAACGGATGCGGCCACACCCCGCCTCTTATGTTTGCGTTAACGCTGCAGGCCTAGATTTCGGCCAACATGCCTCGCCCCCCGGTTTGGGCGGCCATTACAGGAGACACATCATGCGCTTTGCCCCCGCACTCACACTCGCCGCCCTTGCAGCATTTGCCGCCACCCCTGCCTCTGCCATGGAAGCCAAGCAGACCATCGAGCGCGAAGTGTCCGTCACCCAGCCCGACGGGTCCGTGCTGATCGCGCGCGAGCCCGCCGACCTGGTCAAGCCGGGCGACGCGCTGGTGTACACGCTGGACTTCGTCAACACCGAAGCCGAGCCCGTCACGGGCATCAACATGGCCATGCCGGTCCCTGCCGAAGTGCGCTTCGTCGAGGCCATCGACGCGCTGGCCGACAGCACGGTGAGCTACTCGGCCGATGGCGGCCAGACCTATGGCGACATGGCCACGCTGCAGGTCAGCGCCGAAGACGGCACGCTGCGGCCCGCGTCCAATGACGACGTCACCCATGTGCGCTGGACCATCGACCGCGCCATCGAGGTCGGAGAGCAGGGCATGGTCGCCTTTCGCGGCCAGCTGCGCTAGCCGCTTCGCCCTGCGCATGCGGGAGGCTGGATGTCCGGCCTTGCCGGCACGCTGAAAACGACGTTGCCCGGCGTTCTCCTTGTGAGGACGCCGGGTTTTTTATGCCCCAAACGGACTCATGCCACACCCATGGGTTGTATCACGGCAATCCCTAAAGACGTTGACGGACCCTTAATGCCGACGATGTGAAACGGCAGCAAGTCATTGATTTATAACGTCAAACGAAGACATGAACGCCTGCTGAACGGGGTGTTGCAGTGCCCGCGTTAACCATGCCTCTTGGGTTGGGTTTAACCATCCGTCCTTATGATTGGACGGGTCACAACACCCGAAAGAGGAAACTGGATCATGACGCGACTCACAAAATTCACCGCAGGGCTGATGGGCGCCACCGCGCTTGCCGCCCTCTCCGCCCCGGCCTATGCCGTGGGCACGGCCGCCGGAGAATCGGTGCAAAACACCTTCTCCCTGTCCTACGACACGGGCACGGCGACCAACACCATCACCAATGACGGACAGGGCGGCAACGATGCGCCCACGACATTCGTGGTCGACCGCGTGGTCAACCTGACCGTGACGGGCTCCACGTCTGATGACAACGCACCGGGCGACACCAATGTGCCCGTCGTCTTCACCGTCACCAACCTCGGCAATGACGAGCAGTCCTACACGCTGGCGACCGAGCTGGGCGACACGACCGACTTCGCCCTGACCAACGGCACGACCGGCATCGAATACGAAGTGCTCGCCACCGGCTCCACCTGTTCGGCTGTTCCGCCGTCCAACCTGACGACCTATGACGAGAACACGCCAGCCACGTCGGTTCCAGTGGTCCCGGCGGACAGCGTGCTCTGCGTCTATGTCTATCAGGACATCGCCAGCACGGCCACGGACGGCCAGTCCGCAAATATCGACCTGATTGCCACCACGACCGGATCGGGCACGACCACGGCCGTGACCTATGGCGGCACCAACGACCCCCTCACCGTGCAGAGCGTTGCGCTCGAGGGCGCACCGGGCACGCACAGTGCGGACGGTACGGATGACGGTGCCGACTCGGCTGCGTCGATCTACAATGTGGGCGCGGCACAGGTCACGGCCATCAAGGAAGTGGCCCTGGTCAGCCAGGACGGCTCAGGCTGCGGCGCCTTCACACAGGCCGTCACGACGAGCACGACCGAGCTCTACATTCCGGGTGCCTGCGTGGAATACACCATTTCCGTGACCAATGCCGGCACGGGCGAAGCGACCGATATCGACATCTCCGATACGCTGCCGATCGAAGTGGACTACCAGTCCGCCCTGGTCAGCACCACGGGTTGGAACGTTGCGCCCACCCTGCAGGCCGCATCCACCGGCGCCTGCAATGGCGGCGGAACGGGCTGTGATGTCGTGGCCGCCATCAATGGCGAACTGCCGGGCGTTCCCGCAGGTAACCCGTCCGTGACGGGCACGCTGCGCATCCGCGCTCTCGTGAAATAGGCTCCGGCCGATACCGACCGGGGCGCGGTTCTCGCCGCGCCCCCTTCTCCCTCCCAAGAATTCCAAGGACGCTACGCCGTCCCGCTCGAAAGACCTGCCCAGACGACACGTGACCTTCCGCCGCTCCGACATACGCCCCGCGCTCTCCGCGCAGATGGGCCGCATTGGCGGGGCCACGCTGGCCGCGGCGAGCGCTTGGCTGGCGGGCGGCACGGCCGCGATGGCTCAGGACACGGCCAACAATTACGGCGCGACCGTCTCCAATGTCGCAACGATCACCTATAATGACGGCCCGACCATCCGCTCTGTCGAGACCAACCCCGCCGTCTTCGTCATCCGCCCGGCCAACACGCCCGCGGTCATCGAGTTCTTCCGCTACGCCCCGACCGCGCCCAACCCGATCCTGCGCGACATCAACGGCTCGGACTTCAGCCCGTCGGGCGATCTCGCCGGTCCTTTCACGACCGTCGGTCCCGCCCGCACGGCCGGCGACCAGGTCATCGACATCTCCGGCGGCGATGTTCCGCTGATCGAGGCGGACACCTATCTGGCGGACGAGTTGATGTTCGTGCGCGTGACCGATCTGGGCGCCAACCAGGACAGCACGCAGATCGACACCATCACCATCACCCTGACCAGCTCGACCGGGGACAGCGTGGTGCTGCGCCTCTACGAGACAGGCCCCGACACGGGCGAATTCTTCGCCTACATCCCGTCCACCACGGACGAGACGCCCTCGGACGACAACCAGATCACGGTCGGCGCCAATTCCAACCTGACCGCGACCTATGTCGATCTGTTCGACGAAACCGACGTCGTGATCGACAGCGCCGTGGTCAATCCGCTCAACCGCGTCTTCTCGTCCGCCGATGGCCGCGACGTGCCGGGGGCAGTGGTGACGCTGCTCAACCTCGACACCGGCGCTCGCGCGACCGTGTTCGGCGTGGACGGCTTCTCGACCTTTCCGGCCGAAGTGACGTCGGGATCGGACGTCACGGACAGTGCAGGCCTGTTCTACGACGTGGATGGCGGCGAGTTCCGCTATCCGGTCATCGAGCCCGGCAATTACGTGCTGGAGGTCGATGCGCCGGACGGCTTCACTTTCGCGTCCGACTACTCGCCCGAAGTCCTGTTGGCGCAAGAATCCATGAACGGCTTCGTGCTCACGCCAGGCTCATACGGCCAGCCTTTCACGGTGGACAGCCGCGGGCCGTTGCGCCTCGACATCCCGCTCGACCCGCTGGGCGAGATCGTGGTGACCAAGACGGTGGACCGCCTGTCCGGCGATGTCGGCGACTATGTCAACTACACGGTCACGATCGACAATATCGGCGCGACCGCGACGCGCGCCACGCTCAACGACCTGTTGCCCGTGGGCTTCCGCTATGTTCCGGGCACGTCGCGCGTGGAGCGCATGCCGGTGGACGACCCGCAAGTCTCTGATGACGCCGCCCTGCTGGAATTCGACATGGGCACCATCGCGCCGGGCGACACGATCACGCTGGACTACGCCCTGCGCATCGGCCCGGGCGCGGTGTTCGGCACGGCCGTGAACGAGGCGATCGTGGTCGGCCCCGACGGCACGCCGATATCCAACACCGGCCGGGCGGGCATCGAGATCCGCGAGGACCTGCTGCGGTCGCGTTCCACCATCATCGGCCGGGTGACGGAACAGAGCTGCAATGGCGATGACGGCTGGGCGCGCCCCATCGCACGCGGCATAGGCGTGGCGGGCGTGCGCCTCTACATGGAAACGGGCGCCTACACCGTCTCGGACCCTGACGGCCTGTTCCATTTCGAGGGCGTGCGCGAGGGCACCCACGTCGTGCAGGTCGACCGCGAAACCCTGCCTCAGGGCTATGAGCTGATGCTCTGCGAAGAGAACACCCGCCTGGCCGGCTCCATGGAAAGCCAGTTCGTGGACGTGCAGGGCGGCGGCATCTGGCGCACCAACTTCTACCTCAAGCAGACCGGCGACGTCGCGGCCGTGGAGGAAGAGGAACGTTTCAGCGACCTGACCGACTACAAGAATTACGACCAGGCGTGGCTGGACGGCCAAAGCGCCGCACCCGCTTTCGCCTATCCGTCGGAAGACCGCACGCCCAGCCAGCCGGCCGCGCATATGGGCATCGTCCATGCGCCGGGCCAAAGCGTGTCCATCACGGTCAATGGCCGCGAAATTTCCAGCCACCACCTCACGGCAACCGTGCGCCGCACGGATGGGTCGGCCGTGCTGTCGCGCTTCAAGGGCGTCGGCCTGGTCGATGGCCGCAACGTCGTGGTCGCAACGATCACCAATCGCGACGGCTCCGTGGCGTCACGGCTCACCCGCGACATCCACTATGTGAAGACCATCGCGCGCATCACGCCCATGCCCGACCGCAGCACGCTGGTGGCGGACGGCCGCACGGTTCCCGAAATCGCCATCCGCATGGAAGACGAGGCAGGCCGCCCGGTCCATGCCGGCCGCTTCGCGCGCATCGAGGTCGAGCCGCCCTACCGCATCTATGACGAGACCGGCGATTTCGAGCTGCGCGAGCGTTCCGAGAACCTGCTCAACCCGCTGTCCAATGTCCGCGACATCGCGGTCGGCGCGGACGGCATTCTGCGCGTGCAGCTGGAGCCGACCCTGCGCACCGGCAAGGTGACCATCAACGCCACGACCGACTCGGGCCGCATCGTGCAGGTCTTCATGAATCTCGCGCCCGAAAAGCGCGACTGGATCCTCGTGGGCCTCGCCGAAGGCACGGCCGCCTATGACCGCGTGCGCGGCAATGCGGCCGCACTGGTCGCCAACGGCGCCAACCCCGAGGAGGTGCCCGACACCGACCTGATCACGGATGGCCGCCTCGCCTTCTTCGCCAAGGGCATGATCAAGGGCGAGTGGCTGATGACGCTCTCGGTCGACACCGACAAGCGCAGGAGCCAGAACGGCAGCCGCGCGGACGGGGACTTCCTCGGCGAGATCGACCCCAACGCCTATTACACGCTCTATGGCGACCGCTCCTACCAGCAGTTCGAGGGCGTCTCGCGCTATCCGGTCTATCTGAAACTGGAGAAGCGCCAGGCCTATGCGCTGTTCGGCGACTTCGACACGGACATCACCGAAGGCCGCCTCACAGCCTATAACCGCCGCCTGTCCGGGCTGAAGGCCGAATATCTCGGCGAGCATGTGCAGGTGCTGGGCTTTGCGGCCGAAACCAATCAGGGGTTTGCCCAGGACGAGATCGCGGCCGACGGCACGTCCGGCCTCTACCAGCTCTCCAACTCGCGCATTATCGCACAAAGCGAGGAGATCGTGATCGAGACGCGCGACCGCGTGCGCCCGGACGTCGTGCTGGAGCGCAAGACGCTGGTGCGCTATCTCGACTACACGCTGGACTACCTCACGGGCGAGCTGCTCTTCCGCCTGCCTGTCGATGCCACCGATTTCGACTTCAACCCCAATGTCATCGTCGCCGAATACGAAACCGCCGAGGATGCGGAACGCAACGTCACATTCGGCGGCCGCGTGCAGACGCAGCTGGCCGGTGGCCGCGTCCAGATCGGTTCCACCTTCGTCCATGAGGACGGCTCCGCGCTGGCTGCCGACAGCAGCTCCGACCAGATCGGCGTGGACGCCGTGGTGCAGGTCACGCCGACCACCCAGGCGCGGGTCGAATATGCCGTCACGGACAGTGACGCCACCGGCACGGCCGACGCCACGCTGGTCGAACTCGTCCACACCTCGGAGCGCATCGCGGCCGAAGCCTATTTCCGCGAACAGGACGGCGGCTTCGGTTTGGGCCAGCAGACATCCAATGTGAACGGCGTGCGCCGCTACGGTGCGCGCGCGGCCGTGCGCCTGTCGGAGAGCGACAACGTTGAGACCGGCGAGCGCACCCAGCGCCGCCTCAACGCGGCCGCCTACCGGGAAGAGAACCTCGGCACGGGCGATGTGCGCGACAGCGTCGATCTCCAGCTCGAGCAGGACGGGCCGCGCATGGATTTCGGCACGGGTCTGCGCATGGTCAAGGACACGCTGGTCGAGCGCGAGGACCGCGAGAGCCTGCTGGTGACGGGCCGCGCCAGCATCGACATTCCGGGCCACGGCGCGACGCTGCAGCTGACCCATGAGCAGCCGATCAGCAGCAAGGATTCGGTTTCCGCCCAGCCCATGCGCACGGGCGTGCAGCTGACCAAGGCCATCGGCGACAAGGCCCGCGTGACCATCCGCCACGACCGCATGGACGGCGAATTCACGGTCGCGGACAACACCGCCATCGGCATCGACCTCGCCCCGTGGAAAGGTGCCCAGCTCACGGCGGCGTCCGATCTCGTGACCAATGATTCCGGCCGCCGCCTCGGCGCGACCGTCGGCCTCGACCAGCAGTTCCAGATCGACGAGAACTGGGCGATCAGCGCGGGCGTGCGCGAACGCCGCATCCTGCAATCCGAAGACGAATACCAGCAGGTCGCGCCCGACGACGCCATTTCCCCGTTCGAGCGCAATGAGGACTTCACCTCCGCCTATCTGGGACTGGGCTACTCGGACGAGCTCACAAGCGGCTCGGTGCGCGGCGAAATCCGCATCACCGATGCGACCGACACCTATATCGGCTCGGCGTCTGTGGCGCGTTCGCTCTCCGACAAGCTGTCGCTCGCGGGCTCCATGCGGCTGGTCGCCAACCACGACGATCTCCTCGGCACGTCGCGCCGCGCCGATGTGCGGCTGGGCGCCAGCTACCGCCCGCGCGACGAAGGCCCCGTGATCTTCAATCGGTTCGACGTCTCCCACCAGGACAATGCGACCGGCGTGGTCGACACGAAAGTCGTCAACAATCTCGCGGCCAACACCTGGCTCAACGACCGCTGGCAGGTGACGGGCAATTGGGGCGTGAAATATTCCGAAACCGACATTGGCGGGCAGAGCCTGAACAACTGGACCAACCTCGTCGGCGCGGAAACCCGCCTCGACGTGACGCGCAGGATCGACATCGGCCTGCGCGGCCAGGCCATGGTGCAAAGCGGCACGGACGCGGTCCAGTATAGCTACGGACCCAGCATCGGCATCAGCCCCGCCAAGAATGTCTGGGCGTCGGTCGGCTACAATGTCGAAGGCTTCCGCGATGACGATTTCGAGGCGGCGGAATATTCGCGCCAGGGCCCCTATGTCACCCTGCGCCTGAAATTCGACCAGCACACGGCGAGAGGCCTGCTGCGCCGCATCAGCCCGACCGCGCCTGTCGCCCGCCCCATGCCGGAGCCGCAAATGCTGAGCGCGCCAATCGCCGCGCCCGCACCTGTGGCCGAACTCGCCGCCGCGCCCGCATCCTACACATGCTGGGACGGCACGGTCGTTGCTGAGCCCGTGAACTGCGCGCCGCAGCCGCAGCCGGTCGTGGTCGAAGCGCCCAAGCCCGCGCCGGAAGCCGTGATCGTGTCGGAAACCTTCATCTGCCCCGACACCGCCATGGTCGTGTCGGACCTGTCGAACTGCCCAAGCCCGCGCCCCAACCTGAACCTCTGCGCCGAGAGTTCTGTTGCCATCTTCAACGTGCCGACGACCGCGACATTCGTGCCGATGACGCGCCTCGGCCAGCACCCGGAATTCGGCGAAAGCCACGGCCTCAGCCCGGCGGAGTTCTTCGCCAAGCTCGACGCCGCCTATGGCTCAGATCCGGCACACGCCGCCTATCTCGACCACCTGCTGCGCGAGCTAGGCTATGCGAATGGCTGGTCGGACGCGCGCCCCGACATGTTCAGCGACGACGTGCTGCCCGTCGGCACGCGCGGCATCATGGGCATGGGCGCGCAGCACGATTACGGCTTCCGCGTCCTGCCGAGCGCAGAGCAGGACCGCCAGGCCTTCCGCCTCCAGTCCGCCAACGGCCAGGTCGTCCACTTCATGAAATCCTGCGGCAACTATTTCTATGGCTGCGAGGCGGCCTAGTCCGGCACGGACGGGGCGTCCGCTCTGATCACATTTCGGAACGAAGCCGGGCCGTTCCGCGTCAGTCTCCCATGACACGTCGCTCTCTCGCCTGCGCCGCCCTCGCGCTCACCCTGTCCGCCTGCACGACCACGGCCGCGTCCGACACGGCCATGAAGTCAGCCCCCGTCGCCAAAGCCCCGCCCGCGGCCAGCCAGACCAGCGCCTCCTCCTTCGCCGCGACGGAAGCCCGCCTGCGCGATGCCATTGCCGCCCGCGACTTCCGCCTGTTCACAGTCGTCGATCACGGCGCGGGCGCGCGCTCGGTCGGGCAGGACATCGGCGAGAGCAAGCTCTTCATCTTCGGCAACCCCAAAGGCGGCACGCCGCTCATGCAGGCCGACCCCCTGATGGGCCTGGAACTGCCGCTCAAGGTGCTGATCTACACCGACGCAGCAGGCCAAACCCAGATCGCCGCCGCCAACACCCACGCCGCCGCCAACCGCCGCGGCGTCACGCGCCAGCATGAGAGGCTGAAAAAGATCGACGGAGCGCTGGCCGCGATCGTGGCGGAGGCGGGGGGATAAGTGGCGGTTGTTTGGTCCGGCAGAACCGGACTGTAGCCTGTTCCTATTCGAAGGTGGGGATCTGTGGCACGACGACAGTGTCACCATCCGTCTGCCTGAACGTCTCATAGACGTCCAGCAAAGCCGGATCGGGTGAGTGGCTTGCATCCGGATTGGCGTCGCGAATCCAGCGCTTCAGATCGTCTACCGCAATCAACTCCGGCCCCGTGATCTCGATATTGGAGAGTATATCGTCGCGGCGGACCGTGCCCTGCGTGATCGGCAGATAGCGGTAGACCAGCGGACCTTCACGGTCTCCGCGCCAGTTCGAGTCAGGAACCGTGCCGTCCCAGCGCTTCAGAGCGAGATAGTGTCGTCCGTCCTCGCAAGTGGTTCGCCGTGGTTTCAGCCTTTGTTGATAAGACGCCACGTCGACTATCCGCGTTTCCGACGCAGCCGCGCCGTAGCTATCGATGTCCGTCAGGCCTCGGCCCGGCCTTGGCGAAGCAAGGCTTTCGAAGGTCAAGAATGATGCGTCGAAACTGTCGTTGGTCGGACAGGTATCAGCGCGGACTTCGGCAAATCCTACCATGTGTTCCGCGAACTCACGTGGGGATTGCCGCATAGGTGAGCGCGATCCCGCAACAAAGTCGCGAATAGGGCCGATGAGAGGATCGTTGGCATCCTTGACAGGAACGAGGGTGCTCGCTCCGGACCAGCGAAAGGACATGCCATTCTTGCTGAAAATCGCCAGATAGTGCTGGCCCGGAACGACAGTCGAGGCGGATCCAGGTCCGCAGGATGTCATGAACGTAGCGTCCGGCGTCGTCGCAGTCCGCAGATCGAGTTGGTCCCAGAAGTCAAAGTTCAGATCGCGCAGCGTTTCGGATTTCCGCTCGGCAGCAAACCCTTCTGACGCCACTGGGAGCCAGTGAGGATCGTCTGCAGGTGCAGCACCCTTCAACACGTCTACGGTTTCCAACACGATCCACTGGCCAGCCCCCTCCCATGACACCTCAGGCGGATCGTCGCCGACGACGCCCAGACGCGCTCTGACGATCGCGATGTTCGTAGTGTCACTGTCGATCAGTGATCGCTCATACCCCGCAATTGAGTGATAGGACTGCATCCCGGTGTAGGGGCGTATGTAGGGTTGACAGGCAGACGCTGTCGCAGGAGCGAGATAGGTGACCATTGCCGCGATGATGACGGCGACGGCGCGAAAGGGCGCGGTGTATCTGTATGCTGTAGATGACAGCGTCATGAAAGCAGAGTGCCGGACTGAGGGGGATTGCGCAAGGTTGGGTGATTGTAGCGCCATTGGATGCCGGCGCGGTGCGCCGGTCCGCTCGTTTGAACTCGCGGCGCTTCGCTATTTTTGATTGGCAATCAAAAATTCCGCCGAAGGCGGACCGCTACGCGACCATCACGCTCGCCGCACTCTCCGGCAGGTCCTCGCCAAAGGCGCGCTGGTAGAACTCGCTGATAACCGGCCGTTCCAGCTCGTCGCATTTGTTGAGGAAGGTGAGGCGGAACGCCTGGGCGATGTCGCCGCCGAAGATGCGGGCGTTTTCGGCCCAGTTCATGACGGTGCGCGGGGACATGACCGTGCTGATGTCGCCATTGATGAAGGCGTTGCGGGTCATGTCGGCGACGCGGACCATCTGGGCGAGCAGCTCGCGCCCTTCCGGCGTGTCGTAGCTCGGGCTCTTGGCGAGCACGATCTTCTCTTCTTCCGCGTGGGACAGATAGTTGAGCTGGCAGACGATGGACCAGCGGTCCATCTGTCCCTGGTTGATCTGCTGGGTTCCGTGATAGAGGCCGGACGTGTCGCCAAGCCCGACCGTGTTGGTCGTGGCGAACAGGCGGAAGGCGGGATGGGGCGTGATGACCTTGTTCTGGTCGAGCAGGGTCAGGCGGCCTTGCGCTTCCAGCACGCGCTGGATCACGAACATCACGTCGGGGCGGCCGGCGTCATATTCGTCGAATGTCAGCGCGACCGGATTCTGCAGCGCCCAGGGCAGGAGCCCTTCGCGGAACTCGGTAATCTGCTTGCCGTCCTTGAGGACGATCGCGTCCTTGCCGACGAGATCGATGCGCGAGACGTGGCTGTCGAGGTTGATCCGCACCAGCGGCCAGTTCAGCCGGGCCGCGACCTGCTCGATATGGGTCGATTTGCCCGTGCCGTGATAGCCCTGCACCATCACCCGGCGGTCATAGGCGAAGCCCGCGCAGATCGCCTGCGTGGTGCGCGGATCGAACCGGTAGGCATCGTCCACGGGCGGGACATATTCGGACCGCTTGGAGAAGGCCGGGATCTGCATGTCGAAATCCACGCCGAACACGTCGCGCGCATTCACGGTCGTGTCGGGCTGGAACAGCGGGAAGGGGGAGTCGGTCATGGGAGGTCTTTATCGGGTGAGATCAGCACGTGCTACCGCCTGCTTACGCATGGGGGAAGTCCAGCGATTAGCGAACCCATGGCTTCGCGCAAGAAAGCGCTGAACTATCTCATTCGTGAAACTCGGGTAGCCCCGTTTCGTCCGCCACGATCACGGAGGGCCGCGCGCTGGTATTGTCCAGAATGGCAGCCAGATATTGCGCGATCACACCCAGGCTCAGCAGGATCATCCCGCCGATCAGGCTCTGCGTGACGATCAGCGTATAGAAGCCCGGCGCGGTCACGCCGGTCACGAAATACTCGCCAATGGAATAGAGCCCGGTCAGAAACGCGATGGCCGAGATCAGCAGGCCCGTCAGCGAGATCAGGTGCAGCGGGGCCTTGGACGTCCAGACCATGGCCCTGACCGCCAGCCCCAGCCGGGAGCCCATGCCGATGCGCGAGCGGCCCGCATGCCGGGGCGCGATGTCGATCTCGACGGTGCGGCGCTCCAGCCCGACAAAGCCGTAGACGCCCTTCCACACCAGATGCGCCCCCTCGAACCGGCGCAGCACATCGGCAGCAGGCGCGCGCGCGAGGAAGAAGTCGCCCGTGCGCGGGTCCATGCTCTGGCGCGCGCCGATGGCGGCGATGCGGTAGAACAGCCGCGACAGCAGACGCTCGATCCCGCCCTGGTAGTCGCGGTCGCGGCGCACGCCGAAGACCAGCTGCGCGTCCGAATAGGCGTCCGCCTCGGCCAGCAGCGCGCGCACGGCGTCCGGCGTGTGCTGGCCGTCGCCGTCCATGACCAGAACGCCGTGGCCTTCGGGAACCGCCTTCAGCCCGGCCGAGAGCGCCTGCTCCTTGCCGAAATTGCGCGACAGGCGGATGTGGCCAATGCGCGGGTCGTTCGCGCGCAGCTTTCGCAGCACATGGATGGTCTCGTCCGTGCTGCCGTCATCGACCAAGAGCAGGCGCGCGCCGCGCGCGTCCAGGATCGGGCGCAGGCTGTCCACCAGCTCCGGCAGCGCCCGTGCCTCGTTGAACACGGGAATGACGAAGCAGAGCGGCTCGGGCTGTGGGGTGTCAGGGCTCACGGCGATCCGTTTGCGGCACAGTATCGCGCGCGTCCAGCGCTTCGATGACGAGCGCTTCGATGACCAGCTTGGTCTCCTCGCCCGCATAGCTGCGCAGCTCCAGGCGCGGACCCGCATCGCCGGCGCGGCGGAGCAGCACGCCGGACACCTCGCCCGGCACGCCGCCCGTCGCGGGCAGTTCGCCTGCGCCCAGCTCCGTGAAGGCGCTGCCATCGTCCGTCGCCACCGCGTCCCACCGCCCGCCGTCCCCGCTCGCGCGGTAGCGAAGGGTGAAACCGTAGCGGCCCGGCTCGGTCGGCAAGTATGGGCCGAAGGTGACGAAACCCGGCTCCCCTTGCGCCACCGTGCAGGCGTCCTGGTCCACGGTCCCGAAATTCGGCAGCTCGCAGCCGCGCCAGACGGATCGCGTGTCCACCAGCGACAGCCCGCCCGCATAGGCCAGCACTTCGCGCCCGCCGCAGCGCTGCCGCAGATCGGGCGCACCGTTGATCGCCTCGATGCGCGCCGTGTCCAGCCGCCAGGCCGGGTCGGAATGGCCGGGCTGTGCGATGACGAAATCATAGCGCGGCCTCTGCCAATCGCGCGAGCCTACCGGCGCAAACGCCTCGCCCGTCTGCGTGACCTGCGCGATCGTCGTGTCGAGCGGCATGAGCACGTCCATCACCTTGGCGTCCCAATAGAGCGCCGCGCCGTGCAGGCCGTCCTGCGCGCCCGGCATGTCGTCCAGCGCGTCGGACAGGCAGGCGGCTTCGATGTTTTGCGTGTCCGTGCCGATGCCGGTCTTGGCGACGGCCTGCACGCCGAAGCCCGCGGACACGATGGCCGTGCCGACCAGAACGCCGGACAGCGCGCGCTGCGTGCGGAGGCGCGCCGCCGCGCCCGCCAGTACCACGACGGGCAGCACGAGGCTCGGCAGCATGTAGCGCCAGGCGGCGGGCAGGTCGGCGAGCAGCAGGGTGAAGGCCGCAGAGGTGATCGTCGTGCCGACAGTGAAGGCCGCCAGCGCGAACAGGCCGTCGCGTTGTGCGGGTCGGAGCAGTCCCCGCACGGTCAGCCCGAGCGTCGCGAGCCATCCCAGCACGATGGCCGCGCCCGTCAGCGGATGGGCGACCACCGACGTGCCCAGCGTTGAGAGCAAAGCGGGGGCGGCTGTGCCCGGCTTGGCGAAGTCGAGCGAGGGCGACAGGTCCGAGTAGGGCGGCACGAGCGCGACCTGCAGGGCGTAGCCGACCAGCCCCGCGACCGCGACGAGGAAAACGCTCCCGGCCGCGCGGCGCAAGCCGACCATGCGCAGCAGGGCGCACAGGATGAACAGTCCGCAGAGCGGCGCGACGAGCTGAACCAGCGACAGCGTGTCGGACAGCGCGGCCATGCCGACGCTCATACCCATCACCACCAGCGCGCCGAGCGGAAAGGACGACGCGCGCAGCACCCGAAACGCCGCTCCCAAGGCGAGCAGATAGAGGCTCAGAACGCCTGCGTGATGGACGGGCCAGCCAATGCGGTGAAACGGGCTCGCCGGGGTCAGGGTCAGCGCGAAGACCAGCGCCACCAGCGCGGCCATGGTCCAGCGCAACCGCCTGCCCGTCACCCCGGCCCCGCCCAACGCATAGGCCGCGCCCGCGCAGATCAGCGCCAGCTGCGCGCCCATATAGAGCGCCATGGCGGAGACCGGGCCGGGGGTGAGCGCTTCCGCGATCCAGTGCACGCCCCAGTCGGGCAGGAAGCTCGGCGCGGCCGACAGCGTCCAGTCGGACAGTCGCCCACCGTCCTCCATCAGATCCTCATGCAGCTTCAGCAGCTGCACGGCGTCCGAATTCCACACAGAAGTGTAGAGCCCGCGCGCATAGGCCCAGGCGCAAAGCGCGATGGTCAGCGCGGCCAGCAGAGCGAGCGCAAACCCGATGCGGTCGCGCGCCACGGCGAGCGACCTAGCCGAGGTTGGAGTTCTTCAGGATTTTCCACGCCTTCAGAACTCTTTGGAAGCTCTCTTCCGCGTCGCGCTTGCCCTGGTTGGCGTCGGGGTGGAACTGCTTGACCAGCTTGGTGTAGCGCTTGCGCACTTCGGTGTTGGTCGCGCCTTCGTCCAGGCCCAGATCGTGCAGCGCCTTGATCGCCATCTTGGACACCTTGCGGCGCGGCGTTGCGTCCACGCTGCCTGGATCCTGGCCGTCGCCGAAAATGCCGTAGCCCTCAGATGTGGCGGACGTCGCGCCCGCCTTGCGGCGCTTGTTGGCCTGGGCGCGCTCGCCCGTATTCTTGCGCACGTCCCAGGTCGGGCGGTGGCCATGGCGCGCGCCGACCTGCCATTCGGCAATGTCGGCGTCCGTCATGCCGGAAAAGAAATTCCAGTTCTTGTTGTATTCGCGCGCATGGGCCTGGCAAAAATTATGGTACTCGCGCAGGCGGTCCGGCGATTTGGGCGCCTTGCACCCGCCCAGCTTCTCGCATTCCGGCCACTCGCAGACTTCCTGCTCCGGCTTTTTCTTCTTCTTGGCGCGGGCGGCGCTGATGTCGATGCCTTTGGTTTTCCAGGAAGAGGCCAAGGGAGAGGCTCCAATGCAACAGAGAAAATGTGGGGGATATCGGGCCCATTTCGGGGAGGGCGCAACATGGGCGAAGAGGCGTTGAAAAGCAAGGGCGTATGGCTGTGGACGGACTTGACGGAACCGTAACCGACCCCGACATCGCCCCCATGCACCCCTTGCTCGCCGAGATCGAAAACAAACTGCGCGCGCGGTTCGCGCCCAGCCTGCTGCGGGTGCAAGACGAGTCGCACCAGCACGCCGGTCACGGCGGTGCAGCCGAGCACGCCCGCGACTTCGGAGAGGCAGCACCGAGCCATGTGCATATCGAGATCGCCTCGGACGAGCTGGGTGCTATGGGCCGGCTGGCGCGCCACCGCGCGGTGCAGGAGGCGATCGCCGAGCAGGTGGAGACGCTTCACGCGTTGCGGCTGACGATCGGGGGGTAATTCGCCGCTCTCGCCGGCTTGATCGGCGAGCCCATGGTGCGCCTCTTTCGTAAAGGCCGCAGGTTCAAGGGTGAGAGATTTGTCACCCATCGCCCACCCGCCTCAATCGATAGACCCGTCCATGGGCTCGCCGATCAAGTCGGCGAGATAGGTGGTTGGTGTTGGGATCAGAGAGTCTCTCCAATTAAACTCCTCCCCTCTTAGGGGAGGTGTCGCCACGAGCGCAGCGAGTTGGTGACGGAGGGGTAAAGTGTGACCACGCTAGAGAAGGAGTGACTCTACCTCTCCGACCATCGCTTCGCTTGGCCATCTCCCCTTAGAGGGGAGGAGTTTTTTGAATTTGATACGCCCCTGACCCAAGTCACCGTCCCCGGGCTCGACCCGGGGCCCATTCGTATCGATGCGCGTGTATCGACGATACCGCGTCAGCAGACCGCCCCCGATGCGAATGGACCCCGGATCAAGTCCGGGGACGTTGGAACGCAAGGACGGCGGACGCCCTCACTCCCCGCCGACCCGCTCCCCGGCGACATAGGTCGCGCGCACTTCGATCCCGCGCACATCCTCCGCCTCCATCGGGTTGTCGCTCAGCACCACGAAGTCCGCCCATTTGCCCACGCTCAAACTTCCCAGTGCGTCGTCCTGGAAGGCGGCATGCGCGCCGGCGAGCGTCATGGCGCGCAAGGACTGTTCGCGGGTGAGCGCTTCGTTCGCATACCAGCCGCCCTCGGGCGCGCCGTCCAGGTCCGTCCGCGTCAGGGCGAAGTGCAGCGTCTGCATCGGCTCCCACGGCTCGCCGGGCAGGTCGGAGTTGAATATGACCGGTACTCCCGCCGCGTCGAGCGAACGCCACGCATAGGCACGCTGGATACGCTCGTCGCCCAGCCGCGCTTCGGCCCATGCGCTGTCGCCCACGGCGTGGCTGGGTTGCATGGATGCGATGATGTCGAGCGCGGCCGCGCGTTCGGCGAAATCGGGCCGGACGACCTGCGCGTGCTCGATGCGCCAGCGGTGGTCGTAAGGGCTCTCGGACAGGCGCAGCTCATAGCTCGCCAGGATGCAGTCATTGGCCTCGTCGCCGATCGCGTGGACGGCCATCTGGAAGCCGTTGTCTCGGGCCTGAACGGCGAGGCGGTCGATAGAGTTGAGCGAGATGCGCGCGGTCGGGCGCGCGGTGTCGGGCAGGTCCGCGTAAGGCGCGCTCAGCATGGCGGTGCGCGACCCCAGGCTGCCGTCGAAAAAGACCTTGATCCCGCGAATGTCGAGCCAGTCATCCGGGTCGTCCAGAGGTCCCGTCTCGAACCAGTCCTCCATCAACTGCGCGTCATTGCCGTTGAGCAGGCCGGCAACCCGGATGGGCAGCTCGCCGCGCTCCGCCAGCGCGCGGAAGGCGCTGACGTCGTCGCGCGTCATGCCCGCCTCGTGGACGCTGGTGACCCCGGCTTCGGCCATGCGGGCGAGCCCGGCGCGGATCGCCGTTTCGCGCTGGTCCTGCGTGATCGGCGGCGTGGCATCCATCAGCAGGGCTTGCGCCAGCGTCAGCAGCACGCCGGACGGCTCGCCGTTTGCGCGGCGCAGGATCGTGCCGCCTTGCGGGTCGGGCGTGTCCACCGTGATGCCCGCGATCTCGAAGGCGCGGGCATTGCCCATGGCGGCAAAGCCGTGAAGGCTTTCCAAGGCGACGGGGTTGTTGGGGAATGCGGCGCTCAGCGGCGCGGTGTCCGGATAGCCGCCGGGCGACGCCAGTCCTTCAAACGATGCGCTGTCCGCATAGCGTCCCTCGTCCCAGCCCTGCCCGATGATCCACTCGCCGGGCGCGGGGTTGGGCCTTTGGGCACGGATGCGCGCGATGATCTCGGACAGGTCACGCGCCCCGACCAGATCGACCTTGATCGCGTCCATGCCCAGCTCGCGGACGTGAACGTGGCTGTCGACAAAGCCCGGCAACACGGTCGCGCCGCGCAGGTCCACGATGGTCGCGTTGTCGTCCAGCGCAGCGTTGACGTCGTCCCGGCCCAACGCGGTGATGCGGCCATTCTCGACAAGGATGGCGTCCGTGTTCGGGCCGTCGAAGGTGACGAAGGTGGCGTTGGTGAAAACGGTGGCGGAGGTCTCGGGCGAAGGCTCGGCGCAGGCGGCGAGGGTGAGCGCGAAAGCGACGGACATCGTGCGGAGCGTTACCATCAAAGCACCTTTCAATTCAGCGAATGCCCTGTGCCGTGAAAAACGCACCCTGCGTTTCCCCAAATTTGGTGGACGCATCATAGGCGCGCCTCTCGGATC
>JAHDEU010000254.1 GCA_020628635.1 Hellea sp.
TCCGTCACCCCTCGCTGCGCTCGTGGCGACACCTCCCCTAAGAGGGGAGGAGTTTGGAAGAGCGCTTCGGCGTCCTAACTTATCGTGCACGGTCAAACCGACCACACGCGATCCATCAGCCCACTCACCCACCCTCCGACAACGCCCGCAAATCCAGCACCAGCGGCTCATGCCCCGTGTCCCGCACGAAGCTCAGCACATCGCTGGGCCGCATCCGCGTGCTTGCCGTGTTGCGCATGGGGTGGAACCAGACATACTCCTGCTCGAAGATCGCCGCGTCGAGCACCAGACGGACCTTCTTCTCCACATCGTTCATCACGGAGAACACCGTGACCGATCCCGGCACGACGCCCAGCAGCTCCAGCAGCGCATCCGGCTTGCCGAAGGACAGCCGCTTGGTGCCGATATGCGGGTGCAGCCGGTTGAGCTTGATCGGCGTGTCGCCCAGCGCGCTGATCAGCACGAACTGGCCCGCCTTGTCCTTCAGGAACAGGTTCTTGGAATGCCCGCCCGGCAGGCGCGCCTTGACCGCGCGGCCTTCCTCCACGGTGAAGACGGCCTCGTGTTCTTCGGTCCGGTAGGGCAGGGAGAGCCGGTCCAGCCGGGCGTAGAGTTCGGGCTCATCAGGGTGGATTGGAGGGTGCCCAGAATGCTTCATTGCCGCGCTCTAGCGGCACATGAAAACAAGTGCAAAAAGGCGCACCGAACCGCTTGCCAGCCCCGCCAGAGCCGCTTATACGCCGCGCTTCAACGACTGCGATGCGGGCGTAGCTCAGTGGTAGAGCATCACCTTGCCAAGGTGAGGGTCGTGGGTTCGAATCTCATCGCCCGCTCCAGACGTTGAAAATTAGGACCCACCCTTGCGGTGGGTTTTTTCGTTTCAGACGGGGCGAACCCACTCCACCCTTGATGGCGCTCGGGCCGCGCAGGCCTTGTGGGGTTCGAATCCCATCGCCCGTCCGCTCTTCGACGAGAGATTGGATTAGTCGTCTGTCGGAGTTTAGGGAGCGCTCATGACAGCGATCTGCATCATGGGTGTTTCCGGGTCGGGGAAGTCGACGGTCGGGAAAGTCGTGGCGGAGCGGCTGGGGCTGCCTTTCATCGAGGGCGACGACCACCATCCGGCGGCAAATGTCGCGAAGATGGCGGGCGGGCATGCTCTGGACAATGCGGACCGAGCGGCGTGGATTGCCTCGCTCGGCGCGGAGGTAAGGGCAGCTGCGCCTTGCGTCTTCTCCTGCTCGGCGCTGAACCCGGTCGTGCGCGGCTGGCTGGCGGACAATGCGGGGGCGGTCCGCTACGTGCTGCTCCACGCGCCGCGCGACGTGCTCGCCGCGCGGATGGAGGCGCGGGCGGACCATTTCATGGGCGCGACGATGCTGGACGGGCAGATCGCGGCGATGGATCCGCCGGAGACCGCGCTACGTGTGTCGGTCGACCAGCCGGTGGACGCCGTGGTGGCGGACGTGCTGCAGGCTCTAGACGAACAGGCTTAGCACACAGGCCACCAGGAATCCGACCACGCCGATCAGGGTCGTCGAGACCGTCCAGCTGCGCAGGGTCTGTGCCTCGGACAGGCCCAGATAGCGGCTGACCAGCCAGAAGCCGCTATCGTTCACATGCGACAGGATCGACGCACCGGACGCGATTGCGATGACGACCAGCGCCAGCCCCGCACCCTCGATCCCCGCCACCTGCGCGACCGGCGCTGACAGTCCAGCCGCCGTGATCATGGCCACAGTTGCGGAGCCCTGCGCCACGCGGACGATCCCGGCGACGATGAAGGCGAACAGCAGCACGGGCATGTTCCCGGCCGTGAGCGCTTCGGCCAGCGCGCGGCCCGCGCCGCTATCGACCAGGATCTGTTTGAACACCCCGCCCGCGCCCGTGACCAGCACGACCAGGCCGGCGGGCTCCAGCGCGCGCAGCATGGCGTCATGCAGCGCGCCGCGTTCCATGCCGCGCCGCACCCCGAACACGAACCACGCATAGAGCGTCGCGATCAGCAGGGCGACAAAGGGATGCCCGACAAATCGCACGATATCGGCGGCCGTGCCGCTCCACTCCAGTGCCGTGCTGACCGTCGCGCCGAGGATCAGCACCAGCGGCAGCAGGATGACGCTCATGGCCGCGTTGAAGCTGATCGGGCGGAGCGTGCGGACGTCCTCGCCCGGGCTCATGTCGGGCGCCATGTGGGTTGCGAAGTCCGGGCGGTCCGCGATCAGCCGCGCCAGCATCGGCCCGGCCACGATCATCGCAGGCAGGCCTGCACAGGCCCCGAACAGGATCACCCAGCCAAGGTCCGCGCCGAGTATCTCCGCCACCGCGATCGGACCCGGCGTGGGCGGGATGAAGGCGTGGGTGACGGCCAGACCGGCCAGCAGCGGAATGGCGTAATAGACGATCCCGCGGCCAGAGCGCTGCGATAGCCCCAGCAGCACCGGCATCAGGATGATGAAGGCGACATCGAAGAAGACCGGGATCGCCACCAGAAAGCCTATCACGCCCAGCGCGCTCTGAGAGCGGCTCTCGCCGAACCGCGCGAGCAGGCTGTCGCTGATCGCCTCCACCCCGCCGCTCGCCTCCAGCAGCGCGCCCATCATCGCGCCGAGCCCGACCACGACCGCGACGAAGCCCAGCGTGCCGCCCATGCCGGACTGCACGGCCGCGATCACGTCGCCCGGCGTCATGCCGGTCAGCAAGCCGAAACCGAGCGAGACCAGCAGCAGGGCGATGAAGGCGGGCAGCCTCGCCTTGAGCACCAGGAGCAGCAGCGCGGCGACCGACAGCGCCGTCAGGATGAGCGGATAGATGATGGCGAAGTCTCCCCGGTTCGCGCCAGCCCTCCCGCTCGCGCCGCCTGCTTTTGCTCTTGCTGCGCCGCGGCGTCAAAGCCTGATACGCGCTTTTGGGTCTCCCGGCATTCTCACGGGAAGTTGTGGTCCGCTCGGTCCGCATATGCGCTATGCAGTGCCATGACCGAGACTCTTACGGCCCCGCGCGGACGCCCGCGCGAATATGACGAGGCGGCCGTCACCACCGCCCTGATGGAGCAGTTCTGGGCGCATGGCTATGACGGCACATCGCTGGCCGACATCATGCGCGTGACGGGGCTGGGCAAGGCCTCGCTCTATGCGGGCTTTGGCAACAAGCAGGCCATGTATCTGCGCGCGCTGGGCCTTTACGAAGCGCGCGAGGTCGATGGCGGCGTGGCGATGCTCGGCAATGCCGACATACCGCCGGACGCTCGCCTGCGCGCCCTCATGCACGCGCCCGCCGACACGCAGGAACAGACGACCGACCGGCGCGGCTGCTTTCTCTGCAACGCATCAGCCGACCGGGCCTCGCTCGACCGGCCAACTGCGGATGCGGTGCGTGCTGGCTACGCCAAATTGCGCGCCGCGCTGGTGGCTCTCATGGGCGAGCTCGGGCATGGCCGAGAGGCAGCGGAGCGGCTCGGCGCGCTGGCGCTGACGACCTATTCCGGCATGCGCGTCATGGCGCGCGCGGGCGTGGATGTGGCAGTCCTGAGAGCCTCGGCCGACGCCGTGCTGGACGCCGCTTTGCCAAAGGGGTGAACGGGTTCGGGCCCGCCCTCAGCTGCGCAAGGCGGCTGGGACGGGCCCTGGGTGTCACGGAAAGGACGGTTCCCGATCTTCCCTGAAAGACAGGTTTCTCCCCTGCCTTCACACGTGTTTACGCAGGCTCGAACGCGCACGTTTGAGCCGTGCGCAGTGCAGGATGTCGCACTTTAATCCGCTTAATCCTCATCCGTGTTCGCACTCTGTTCC
>JAHDEU010000255.1 GCA_020628635.1 Hellea sp.
CCGACATCGCGGTACACGACCAGCCCGGTGCGGATGTCGATGCCCGGATGGGCGGCCTCGACACGCGACAGGATCGCCTGCAACTCGGTCTGGAGATAGCGCATCTCGTCGGACATGGAGCCGGTGGCGTCGATGGTCAGCAGCAGGTCCATGCGCTCCACGGCCTGCGCGCGGGTGTCTGCCTCCAGCGTAATGTCACCACCGAGCCGGATTTTCTCATTCGAGATCGTGCGCGACACGGTGCGGCCATTCACCCGCGCCTCGATGCGCGTGCCGGACTCCAGCCTGTCATAGCCCGGATAGAGCCAGGCGCGGCCGTCCGCCCCGGTCTTGAGCGGGAACATGCGCTTGCCGTCCGCATCGCGCAGCACGACATCCGCCAGCGGTACGGGATTGCCGCGCCGGTCTTCCACGCTCACCTGGATCCGGCGGTTGGCGTCGACATGGGGCAGGTCCTTGCCGCGCAGCGCGCCCTGCAACATCCGGTCGGTGTAGAGTTTGTAGAGATCGGGGTTGAGCACGTCGTCATAGTCGCCCGCCGTCAGCTGGCCGGATTGCGGCTCGGGCTGCGGGCGGGGCTCAGGTGCGATGATGATGTCCTCATAGACGGGCGGCATGACGACCAGCTCGGTCGACGCTTCCTGCACGACGACCGTCTCCGTGACCGTGTCGAATGTGCCGTCCGGATTCTCGATGCGGCGCGTCACCGTCTCGGTCACGGCCGGAACGACACGCTCCACCGTGCGGGCAGGCGTCTTCAGCACGCGGCGGACTTCGCCGGATTCACCGCGCAGCGTTCCGGTTTCCGGAACGGCGATGGCCGAGTGTGTGCCGACGGACATGGGCGTCGCCGTCGTCGAGGCCGTGAAGCCGCCGCTCGGAGCGGACCGACCCGACAGATAGACGCCCGCATCGGCCTCGGCGACACGCGAACCCGTGACGGTGATCGCCTCGGCTTCGAAAGCCCGGCTAGGTTCCACGCCGACGCTCTCCGGCACGGCACGATCCGTGCGAACCTCACTAAGCAAATCTGAAACAGAGGACGAGCCGGCCATGGGTTTGTAGAATTCTGCATCGGCCTCCGCATCGACGGACCGCTCGATGGCGGGCGGCGGCGCGACGGGTGCGGGCTCGGCGATGGGCTCGGATGGGGCGGGCGCTTCGACCGCAGCCACGGTGTCATCGCTCACGGCAGGCGCTTCGGGCGCGACGGCGACAGGCTCAGCGGCGGGTTCTGGAGCGGGCGCGGCAGGCTCCACCTCGATCACGGGCGCGGGCACAGTCACGGCCGGCACCTCTGCTTCCGTGATTTCCACATCATCCATCGCGCCTTCGAAATCATACAGGGCGGGGTCCGTGCGGAAGACGAGCAGGGCGGCGATCAGCGCGGCGGCGCAGGTGCCACCCATCATTGCCCCTCCAAAACCGGAAGTGCGTGGGGTGACGGTGAAGAAGTCGCGGATGGAGTTCATGGCTTTGGTCCCGAATGCTGCCACACCGGACCGGCCCGGTGTTTCAGCGGTAGGACGCGCGTGGTCCGCCGATCCTTGGGCGGCCTCCACATTTTCTTCCGCAAAGGCCGCGTCGAACGCATCCATGGCGGCGCTCATGCCGCGCGCGCGGGCCTCACTTGTGGGCTCCAATCCGCGCAGGGCGGCGGCCAGCTTTTCCGTGTTCTCGTTCATGCCAGGGCCTCCTTGCCCGTGCTATCTGTGCCGCTTTGCGCAGCGAGGCCGCGCAGCTGTTTCCTGATCTCGCTCATGCGCCAGGCGATCGTGCCTTCGGCGACGCCCAGCACGTCGGCGGCCTGGGCGTGGGTCATGTCCTCGCCCAGCGTCAGCGCCGCCGTCATGCGCAGATCGTCGGACAGTGTGCCCAGCGCGCAGCCAGGCGAGCTTGACCTGCGTGTCCGCAGCCGCGCCGCGCGTCAGCGCATCGACCTCGCCGTAAGCGCTCGCCGTGCGCGTGCGCGTCGCCGCCCGGCGCAGCGCGTCGCGGCCCGCATTGATCGCGATGCGGTGCAGCCAGCTGGTGAATCGCGCATCCCCGCGCCAGCCCTGCAGCTTGCGCGGCATGGCGGCCCAGATCTCCTGCGTCACGTCTTCGGCGTCGAGGCGGTGGCGCAGCACGCTATAGACCGTACGGAACACGCGGTCATAATGGCGCTCCAGCAGCGCGCGAAAGGCCTCCCGGTCCCCGTCTGCTGCGCGCGCCGCCAACTCGCTGTCGGCCGCCTCGTGCTCGGTTTTGTCGCTCATTGCCCCGTAGGACGTAGCCCGGCGGGCAATCCTTGGGAAAGGGCGAAGAAAAATGCAGTCAGACTACCCGGCGGCCTTCTTGGCGGCCTCGCTTGCACTCTCCTGGATCGTGGCAGCCGCGCGGGTGCGCACGGCTGTATCAACTGCCGCGCCGATGCGCGAGTGGTCCCAGGCGGAGTTGGTGCGGCGCACATCGCTCATCAGCGCGGCGATGTAGCGGTGCTGTTGCTGGCCTTCCTCGGGTCGCGCGGGCGTTTCCACCAGCGTGACCGAGTTCATCAGGTTCTGCGCATTGCCCATATATTTGCCGCAGGCGAAGCCTTCCTCCGGCACGCATTTGTAGAGCGAGCCGGATTTGAAGTAGACGGCGGCCGGCTTGAGCTCGTCGCTGAACACATAGCGGTAGCGGCGGGACGTCGTGTAGAGATAGCGCTTCATGCGTTCGCTCGACCAATTGTCGACCAGCCGCCCCTGCTCCATGCGCAGGTAGAAGCGCGCCATCTCCATCGGTGTGCCCCTGGACCCGCCATTGCCGGGGATGAGGCGCTTGGCCCCGCCCGTCCAGAAGGAGCCGATCCAGAAGGCCTCGGGGTCTAGCCCCGCGCCGATCATCGGTTCGCGCACGGCGTCGCTGGCGAGCTTCCACAGCTCCGCCTTGGGCGTGTCGCGGAAGAAGGCGGCTTCCTGCTCGGCGGTCGGTGGGTAGTTCGCCCCGAAATGGCGCAGCAGCACGACTTCCTTCCACACGGTCGCGGCGGCCGCATTGCTGGAATAGGCGATCGCGAAGTCGAGCCATTCGGCGAGGCTGAAGGTCTCGCCCACCGCGATGGGGCCGGACCGCAGCGTCTTGCCGTCCGCCTGCAGGCGCGGAACGGTGTGATGGTTGGGCACGACCCATTGGCCGGAGGTGACCATGCGCGTGCGCAGGATGCGCTCGCGGTCGAGGGTGTCGGGGAAGGCGGTTTCCAGCTCGGCGAACAGCGCGAGCATGTGCAGGATCTTGCCGACCGAGCCGGGGATCTGCGAGCGTGTCTCGTTCACACCCGCCCAGCGGATGTTGGACGGGTCCGAGATGTCCGCGACGACCAGACCATAGGACGGGTCGCGGCCCTTGAACATCTGGGTGAGCGCGGCCTGCAGTTCGGGGTCGCGCGGGTTGTCGTCGAAGTCCCAGCCCGCACCGGGCGTGGCGAGCAGGCTCGTCCTGATCTCGTCCTGCTTCAGCAGCCCGCCCGGCGGAATCTTGTCCGGGTTCGCGCCCTGCAGGCGGCGAATGGACGTGTCCTGCGCGTCGATCGGATATCCGGTGGCGGATAGCGGCAGCAGGCAGAACGCGGCCGTGGCGGCGAGCAGGCGTCGGGTCAGTCGGGTCATTTCGCGTCTTTCGCTGGAGTGCTCTGGGGCCGCACGCGCGCGCGGCTGCCGAATGGGCCGTCCAGCGCGACATAGTCGTCGGCTTTGGGCTTGGGGATGACGGAGGACACGACCTGATCGGCCAGCGCCGCGCCGCGCTGCACGAGCGGGCG
>JAHDEU010000256.1 GCA_020628635.1 Hellea sp.
ATAGAGAACGCCGATATCGTCGCATACACCCCTCCGGCTCCTCCCCGCTTAGGTATCGAGCCCGAAGGGCCGCGAAGCGGACCGACGGCGAGGGCCCTGAGAGGGGAAGAGTTCTACGGGGAGTGGTCAACTCGACATGACAATCCCAACTAGGTTGCCTCCCCCGCCTGCTCCATCTCCTTGCGCAGCGTTTCCTTCAAAAACGCCCGGCTTTGATCCGCCCGCTCCGCCAGCTTGGTGATGTCGTCGCGCAGGTGGAAGGTCTCCTGGATGTTCTTGAAGTCCAGCTCGAGGAACCGATCGGAAGCGTAGCGCGCATCGTCCTCTTCCAGCCCCATGGTTTCCAGCACGGCGCGGCCCATGGCGAGGGCACCGCGCACGGTCTCGCGCTCGGCGAAGTGGACCTCTTCGGCCAGCAGGTCGAAGAGATGCGGGCGGCCGCGGGCGCGCACGACGAGCTTGGCCTGCGGGAAGTGTTCCTTGATCTCGCGCACGGCTTTCGTGCTGTCGTCGCGGTCGTCGATCGCCACCACGATCAGCCGTGCGTCCTCTGCGCCCGCCAGCCGCAGGATCTCCGGGTCGGTCCCGTCGCCGTAATAGACGCGCTCCGAGAACTGCTTGAGAAACTCGATATGGTCTCCGTCATTGTCGACGAGGGTTGTCGGAATGCCCTGCGTATCGAGCAGGCGGCCGACGATCTGGCCGACACGGCCATAGCCGACGATGATGACGGGATGGTGCTGGTTGACCGGCGCGTCGCCCGTGGCCGCGACATCGGCAAAGCGCGGCAGCACCAACTTGTCGAGCGCGAGCAGGAGCAGCGGCGTCAGCGCCATGGACAGCGCGACGACCGAGAGCAGCACGGCGTTGGCTTCCGGGCTGATTGCGCCTTCGACCAGTGCGAAGGAGAAGAGCACGAAGCCGAACTCGCCTGCCTGGCAGAGCAGGGTGGAGAAAAAGAGGCGGCGGCCTCCGCGCAGTCCGAACACGCTCGCGACGGCGAACAGCACGGCGAATTTCGCGACCATCAGCGCGAGCGTCAGCCCGATGATGAGACCGGGGTTCGACGCAATGAAGGCGAGGTCCAGCGACATGCCGACGGAGATGAAGAACAGCCCCAGCAGCAGGGCCTTGAACGGTTCGATGTCGCGCTCCAGCTGGTGGCGGTATTCGCTGTCGGCCAGCACGACGCCCGCGATGAAGGCCCCCAGCGCGGCTGAAAGCCCCAGCCAGCCCATGAGCAGTGCGGCGCCGACGACCAGCAGCAGCGCCAGCGCGGTGAAGGTCTCGCGCACCTTGGACCGCGCGATAAGGCGAAAGACCGGGCCCAGCAGGTAGCGCCCGCCCAAGATGAAGCCCGCAAACACGCCGACAATGGCGAGGCCCAGCCAGATGCCGGTCGGTCCGTGCGCCTCGCCCGCATGGCTGTCATAGGCGGCTTGGCCCTCGAACGGCGTCAGCCCGGCCATGAGCGGCAGCAGGGCGATCATGGCAATGACGATGACGTCCTGGAAGAGCAGCACGGCAAAACCACTCTCGCCTTCGGGCTCCGCCATCAGCTCGCGGTCCTGCAATATCTGCAGCGCGATGGCGGTCGAGCTCAGCGACAGCGCCATGCCGATGGTCAGCGCTTCGCCCGGGCTCCGGCCAAAGCCCAGCGCGGCGGCGGCCGTCACCACCAGCACGGTCAGCCCGACCTGCATCCCGCCCAGGCCCAGCAGCTTGCCCCGCATCGCCCAGAGCTTGCGCGGCTGCAGCTCCAGCCCGATCAAAAACAGCATCATGACGACGCCGAACTCCGCGAAATGCAGGATGGTCTCCGGATCGTCGATCAGCCCCAGCACGCTCGGCCCGATCAGCACGCCGGCGAGGAGGTAGCCGATGACCGAGCCAAGACCGGTGAGCTTGGAAATGGGGACGAGCACGCAGGCGGCGGCGAGGAAGACGAAAACGGAAAGGAGGAGGGAGCTGTCCATCATGGCGGGGTAGCGGCTGGGATGGGTGCGGGCAATGGGCGTGGGGATCGTCTCTGAACCATCCACCAGCCGCGCCCCGCGCGCCCATGCACCGCCGTTAGCCCTGTCTTAACGGCGCTGCGTCACAGCCTGCTCATGCGGTCCGAACCCCTGTCATCTTCGCGCCTGTCCACCGTGCTGCAAACGGCGTCGCTGCCACTGGCGCGCCAGCTCGGCGTGACGGACGAGGCACTGCTGTCGGACAATGAGGACAAGGCGGCCGAGATCGCGCGGCTGCGGCTGCGCGTTCTGGAGCTGGAGCGGGCTGTGGACATGGACCCCCTGCTGGAGCTCTACAACCGCCGTGCTTTCCTGCGCGAGATACGCCGTGCGCAGACCGTGATGGAACGCTACGACATGCTGTCCTCCATGATCTTCTTCGATCTGGACGGGTTCAAACGGGTCAATGACCGTTATGGCCACGGCGTCGGCGATGCGCTGCTCGGCCGTGTGGCAAGAGTGCTGTCCGACGGCGTGCGCGATTGCGACATGGTGGCGAGGCTGGGCGGCGACGAGTTCGGCGTGCTGCTGTTCCGTTCCAGCCCCGACGTGGCCCGCGCCAAGGCGGCCGCGCTGTCCTGCAAGATCGCGGCGGCTGCGCTCGACCATCCGGACGGACCGATCCGCGCGACCGCGAGCTGGGGCGTGGCCCCGTGCGAGCCGGGCGACACGGTGGAGGCCGTGCTCGACCGCGCCGACCGCGCCATGTATCTGGACAAGAAGAGCGGACCGGAGCTCCGCAGCTGACTCAGGCGATGATGTCGGGCGTGAGCTCGTCCTCCAGCACGCGGATGCGGTCCTTGAGCGCGAGTTTCACTTTCTTCATCCGGCGTATCTTGAGCATGTCGGCCACGCCGGTCTCCACGAGCGCGTCTATCTCCCGGTCGATGGCGCGGTGCTCCAGCCGCAGGGCAGCCAGCCGCGCCTCCGGGCTCGGCGCGTCGGGCGCGTCCGCGCTTTCCCGTATCCCTTGCTCATCGTTCACGAAGCCGTTCTAGCGAGGGGGCCGGATTTATGCTAGGCAGGAGCCATCATGAAATAGGAGAACTCCATGGCATTGTCGGCCCGTCTTGAATCACTGCAGCAGCGCCACGGCGCGCTCGAGGATCAGATAGCCCGGGAAATGCGAAGTCCTCTGCCGGATCAGGTGCGCGTCGCGCAGCTGAAGAAACAGAAGCTCCAGATCAAGGACACCATCGTGCAGACCGGCGCGATGATGGATGGCGACCTGATCTAGGTTTGTCGCTGCCGAGGGATTGGCGAGTTACGTGAAAGGCCCCGGCCACAAGGGTCGGGGACTGGAACACTCAAAATAATCAAGCCCGTTCCCGGCCCCTGTGGCCGGAACCTCTCACGTCCTGACGGGATCTCGGCGTCTTATCCCACACGGAAGCGCTTGGCCTGAGCCTTCGCCCCGTGCCAGGCACGGCCGCGGCGCTTGTATTGGCCGCGCGCCGCCCGCGCCGCAGGCTTGCGCCCGCGCGGTTTCTTGCCCCGCATGCGCAGGCTCGCATCATTGAGCGCCCACAGGTCGGCATCGCCCGACAGCACGTCCTCGCCCAGATCGATGGCGGTCTGCAGCACGGGCAGGGGCGTGTTGCGCCAGGCCGGCGCTTCGATGACCTTGCGCCACATCACGCCGCAGGCATTGTCCAGCAGGATGCGCGCAAAGCAGTGGTTGAGATAGACCGGCCAGCCCTTGCAGCGGCGCGCACGCGCGGGCAGCCGCTCATCCACCAGCTCCCGCCAGCGCGCGCGGATCTCCGC
>JAHDEU010000257.1 GCA_020628635.1 Hellea sp.
AAGTGAACGCCGGCTTCGAGCAGCTGACGCATGGAAAATTCTGGAAGAGCCATTGGATATCTCCGTGCTTCCGGTTGACCTATGCCTGCGGGTGAGGAGCAAACTCCACCGGAATTGACATGACGACTATATGCCGAAAGCCATCCCACAGACGCGAAATGAAGCGCGGGCTATAGAGCGGATTGCGCGCGATGCAAGGGGTTTATGCGGCTCCGCATCTGGTCCACAGGGCGCCGATGGAAGATCGAAAACTCAGCAAGTTCCTCAGCCTCGTGCTGCGGCATGCCCCGGAACGTTTCGGCCTCAAGCTCGACCCGTTCGGATGGGCGGCAATCGACGACGTGTTGAGGGCGAAGCCGAGCGTTACACGCGAGAGCCTCTTGCGCGTGGTCGCGGATAACGACAAGCAACGCTTCGCGATCAGCGAGGACGGCAAGCGGATCCGCGCCAATCAAGGTCACTCGGTCAAGGTTGCGCTGGACCTGGAGTCCGAAGAGCCACCCGCCAAGCTATTCCACGGCACGGTCGAGAGGTTCCTGCCCGCCATTCGCGAGAAGGGCCTCAAGTCCATGAAACGCCATCACGTTCATCTGTCGCACGACGTGGAGACAGCGACAAAGGTTGCGCGGAGGCGCGGAGAACCCGTCATTCTGACGGTGGACGCAGCGACGATGCACGCGAACGGGCTGACCTTTTTCCGGTCCAAGAACGGCGTCTGGCTGACAGACAAGGTCGCCAGCAAGTACATTATCTTCCCTGGAAAATAAACCCACTGCCCGCCCCCAAGCTCAATATCCTCTTCGTCTGCTCACGCAACAAATGGCGGAGTCCGACGGCGGAGACCTTGTTCCGCAGGGACCCGCGCGTGAATGTGCGCTCAGCTGGCACGTCCAGTTCCGCGAAGCGCAGGTTGAGCGAAAACGACATCCTGTGGGCAGACCGCATCGTCGTCATGGAGAGCCACCACGCCAAGAAGGTCCGCAACATGACGCGACCGCTCGGCGTCGCTCCGTCTATCGACGTACTCGGCATACCGGACGACTACCGCTATATGGACGCGGAATTGGTGGACTGGCTGCGTGACGCAGTCGAGCCGTTGATCGCTCGCTAGGCCGCGATCTCCACAATGGTCTCGATCGCGCGGTTGGCCTTGAGCGCTTTCTGTATCTCCGGGTCGATCGCCCATCGGCCCTGCAGCTTCCACTTCGCTTCGCGCGAACCGGTCAGCGGGGCCGACAACTCGATGACGCCGCTGTGCAGATGCGGGGCCTCGCGAAGCCTGAGCAAGGTGGCTTGCAGCTCGTCCAGGGTCTCAACGTCCGCATTGCGCAGGCGGATCTTCAGGCCCTTGGGAGGCGCGACCTCCTCAGGCTTCGCGGAGCTCAGCAGCTGCACGGACTGAGCGAAGAAGCGCGTATCGCCGTCCTCGCCCTCGACGCGCGCCTCGCAGATGACGGCATTGCCGACGCTCATGGTCTCGCGCTTGGCGAATAGCAGGTCTTCGCGCACGAAGAGTTCGCACTCGCCGGACGGGTCGGACAGGCCCAGATAGGCGAAGCGGCGGCCGCCCTTGGAATTGCGTTCCTGGCGGCGGCGGACAATGCCCGCGACGCGGAAATTCTTCTGCCCTGCCGCGACCTTGTCCTCGAGCGTGGAAGCCAGCGCGAAGCTCTGCGCGTTACCCTTCATGTGCTCGTCCAGCGGGTGGCCGGACAGGTAGAAACCGACAGACTTGAATTCGTGTTCCAGCATCTCGACCACGGACCAGTCGGGCTGGAAGAGCAGGTCTGGATCGGGCGTCGCGTCCGCGACATCGCCGAACAGGCTGACCTGCGCGCTTTCGCGTTCCTGCGCGGCGAGCGTGCCGACCTTCTGGATCAATTCGGCAGATGCGAGTGCTGTAGCGCGGCCGACGCCGAGACAGTCGAACGCTCCCGAGCGCGCGAGATTTTCCAATGCGCGCTTGTTCACCTGTCGCATGTCCACACGCTTGGCGAAGTCATACAGGTCGAAAAATGGACCACCCTGTTCGCGCACTTCGACAAGATGACGCATGGCTTCCAAGCCCACATTCTTGAGCGCGCCGAGCGCGTAGAGCACCTTGCCATCCGCCACGTCGAAGTCCGCCATGGACCGGTTCACGCAAGGCGGCAGGATCTCGACATCGATGCGCTTGGCCTCCTGATGAAAGAAGGCGAGCTTGTCGACGACGCCCAGGTCGAGCGACATGATCGCGGCCATGAAGTGCGCCGGATGCACCGCCTTGAGGTAAGCGGTCTGGAAGCTGATCAGCGCGTAGGCTGCGGCGTGGGACTTGTTGAAGCCGTAGCCCGCGAACACGTTGACGAGATCGAAGATGTCGTTGGCCTGCTGTCGGTCCACGCCGCGCTCCACCGCGCCCTCGATGAACTTGCCGCGCTGGCGGTCCATCTCCGCCTGGTCCTTCTTGCCCATGGCGCGGCGCAAGAGGTCGGCATCGGCGAGCGTGAACCCGGACAGCACACGGGCAATGCCCATGACCTGTTCCTGGTAGATGATGATGCCGTAGGTTTCCTTCAGCAGCTCTTCCAACTTCGGGTGCGGATAGGTGATTTCCTGCCGCCCGAATTTGCGCTCGATGAAGTCCGGGATGTTGGCCATCGGACCCGGACGGTAGAGCGAGATGATGGCGGTCAGCTCCTCGATGCTGTCCGGCGCGAGCTTGCGCAGCGCGTCCCGCATGCCGGAGCTTTCCAGCTGGAACACGCCCGCGGTGAGGCCTTGCGCGAGCGGCGGATAGGCTTCCGGCGCGTTGACCGGAACAGAATCGATGTCGAGCTCGATACCGTCCTTGGCGAGCAGCTTCACGCAGCGGTCGATGACGGTCAGCGTCTTGAGGCCGAGAAAGTCGAACTTCACCATGCCGGCCTTCTCCGCCCATTTCATGGTGAACTGCGTGGCCGGCATATCGGAGCGCGGATCGCGGTATAGCGGGATCAGCTCGGTCAGCGGGCGGTCGCCGATGACGACACCAGCGGCGTGGGTGGAGGCATTCTTGTAAAGGCCTTCAAGTTCCAGCGCGGTGTTGAGCAAGCGTTTGACCGTCGGATCGGACCGCCGGGCTTCCTGCAGGCTGGCCTCCATATTGATGGCCTGCTGGAGCGACACCGGATTGGCTGGATTGTTCGGCACCAGCTTGGCGAGACGGTCGACCTGGCCCAGCGGCATCTGCATGACGCGGCCGACATCGCGCACGACGGCGCGGGCCTGTAGCGTACCAAAAGTGATAATCTGCGCCACCTGCCCCGCGCCATACTTATCTCGGACATAGTTGATCACCTCGCCGCGGCGTTCCTGACAGAAGTCGATATCGAAGTCGGGCATGGACACCCGCTCCGGGTTGAGGAAGCGCTCGAACAGCAGACCGTAGCGCAGCGGGTCGAGGTCGGTAATCGTCAGCGCCCAGGCCACGACCGAGCCCGCACCGGAGCCACGTCCCGGCCCGACCGGAATGCCGTTATCCTTGGCCCACTGAATGAAGTCGGCCACGATCAGGAAGTAGCCCGGAAAACCCATCTTCTTGATGACGCCGAGCTCGAACTCCAGCCGTTCGAAATAGGCGTCGCGCGGCTCGGCGAGTTCGATCTTGGCAAGCCTCGCCTCCAGCCCGGCATGCGCCTGGTCAGACAGAATGTCGGCTTCCGACTGCGAACCATCGCCGAAATTCGGCAGGATCGGCGCACGTTTCGGCGCGCGGAAGGCGCAGCGCTGCGCGAT
>JAHDEU010000258.1 GCA_020628635.1 Hellea sp.
GGAGCGCAACGCAGTGGAGCGATGGCCGGAGGGGTAAGGTCACTCAGTCCTAAAGTCGAAACACCTTACCCCTCCGTCACCCCTCAGAGGGGAGGAGTTAGGTTGGCGTGACTCTGAAAACATAAAACACACACCCATCTCGCCGACTTGATCGGCGAGCCCATGGTGCGCTCTCGAGGGCACATGCGCGGGTCGATTGGCGAAACACCCGTCGCCCAGCCACCCATCTCGACAACCGACAAATCTGTCCCTGGGCTCGCCGATCAAGTCGGCGAGACGTGCAAAAGCAAAGAGGAAGTCGCCTCGCTCCGGGGCGACCGGGGGCCTCACCCCTCCCCGTAAACCTCCGCCCGTGCGGCTTCCATCGCGGCATTCATCCGGTCGCGTATCGCGCCGTCGCTGATCTCCACACCCGCATCGGTCAGGTCCTTGCGCAGCTTGCGGAACACATCCTCGTCGCCCGCCTCTTCCATGTCGGCGGCGATGACCTGCAGCGCATAGGAGGCCGTCTCGGCCTCGGACTTGCCCATCAACTCGGCCGCCCAGTGGCCCAGCGCCTTGTTGCGGCGGGCTTCGGCTTTGAACTCCTTGGCGGCGTCGTGGACGAACTTGGTTTCGGATGCGTTCTTGCGGTCGTCGAAGACGGACATGGATATCTCCCAGTGATGAGCGCGCCCAGTAGCAATGCAGGTTTTGGGGAGCAACGCCGAAATCCGTGCGCAACTGGCGTGGCTGCATTGCGGGGCGGGTGCGCGCCGTCTATGTCGCGGCCCTACCCACCCGGAGCCCATCCGCATGAGTCGCCGCAAGCAAATCTACGAAGGCAAGGCCAAGATCCTCTATGAGGGGCCGGAGCCGGGCACGCTGGTCCAGTATTTCAAGGACGACGCCACCGCCTTCAACGCGCAGAAAAAGGCGACGCTGGACGGCAAGGGCGTGCTGAACAACCGCATCAGCGAGTTCGTCATGCTGCGCCTGGCCGAGATCGGCATCCCGACCCATTTCATCCGCCGCCTGAACATGCGCGAGCAGCTGATCAAGAAGGTGGAGATCATCCCGCTGGAAGTCATCTGCCGCAACATCGCCGCCGGGACCATGGCGAAGCGGCTTGGCATGAAAGAGGGCGAGAAGCTGCCGCGGAGCATCGTGGAATTCTGCCTGAAGCGCGACGACCTCGGCGATCCGCTGATCGCCGAAGAGCATATCTACGCCTTCGGCTGGGCCGCGCAGAGCGAGATCGACGAGATCATCGCCATGACGCTGCGCATCAACGACTTCCTGCAGGGCATGTTCGCGGGCGTCGGCATCCGGCTGGTGGACTTCAAGATCGAGTTCGGCCGCCTCCCCCACCCCGACGGCATGGGCGGTCACATGGTCATCCTCGCCGACGAGATCAGCCCGGATTCGTGCCGCCTGTGGGACATGGAAACCGACAAGAAGCTCGACAAGGACCGCTTCCGCCGCGACCTCGGCGAAGTCACCGAAGCCTATACCGAAGTCGCCACGCGGCTCGGCATTCTCAAGCCCAATCCGACCGCAGGCGCGACCCTGTCGGTCGGTTCTTCCAACGACTAGGAGCGGGGAGTTTGCGGATGGGACGAGTTTGGATCGATATATGCGGGTCATGGGCTAGGAGCAGATGCGAAGGCGTGCGTCCGCACGGCAAGCAACTGCGACGACGACCCATGGCTCGCATATATCGACCGCGCAGCGGCGGCTCGGAGTTGATCCGTGGACGTCGTTGCGGCATTCGCGAAGGCGGACGCATTCCCTTCTTGCCGCGCCTAGCCACGGACCAACTCCGAGCCGTCCAAATCGGCCCCATCCGCAAACTTAGGACCCCATCATGATCGCTCGTGTCTATGTCGGCCTGAAACCCGGCGTGCTGGACCCGCAAGGCCGCACCATCGCCCGCTCGCTCAACGATCTGGGCTATGACGAGGTGCAGGACGCCAAGCAGGGCAAGGTCATCGAGCTGACCCTGGAGGACACGGACCGCGAGCTGGCACAGGCGCGCGTCAAGGAAATGTGCGAGAGGTTGCTGGCCAATACGGTGATCGAGTCCTACCGCATCGAGATCGACTCCCCGGCGACGCAAAAATGACGCAGACCGCCGTTATCGTCTTCCCGGCGTCGAACTGCGACCGCGACGCCGTCACCGCGCTCCACGCCATGACCGGCAAGGAGCCCATCCGCGTCTGGCACCGAGAGACCGAAATCCCGGACAATGTGCGCTTCGTCGTCGTGCCCGGCGGTTTTTCCTACGGCGACTACCTGCGCTCCGGCGCCATCGCAGCGCGCAGCGAAGTCATGCAGGACCTCAAGGCCAAGGCAGACAAAGGCCTGCCCGTTGCAGGCATCTGCAACGGCTTTCAGATCCTGACCGAAGCGGGAATGCTCCCCGGCGCGCTGATGCGCAACGCCAACCAGAAATTCGTCTGCCGCACATCGACCCTGCGCGTGAACACCAACACCCGCTTCACCAGGCGCTATGCTGCCGGACAGACCATCGACATCCCCGTCGCCCACCATGACGGCAACTATTTCGCCGATGACGAGACACTCAAGCGCATCTCAGACCAGGGACAGATCGCCTTCCAGTATAGCGACAACCCCAACGGCTCGCGCGGCGACATCGCCGGGATCACCAACGCCGCCGGCAACGTCCTAGGCATGATGCCCCACCCCGAACGCGCCGTGGACCCGCTGCACGGCGGCACGGACGGCATCGACTTCTTCAAAAGCGTGCTGGAGTCGCTCTGATGGCTGCTGACATGATCACCCCGGACGTCGTCAAGGAGCACGGCCTGTCGGAGTCCGAATACGAGATCATCCTCGACCGGCTGGGCCGCGAGCCGAACCTGACGGAGCTCGGCATCTTCTCCGTCATGTGGAGCGAGCATTGTTCCTACAAGTCATCGCGCCGTCACCTCGGCAAGTTCCTGACGAGCGGCCCGCGCGTGATCCAGGGTCCCGGCGAGAATGCGGGGGTCATCGACATCGACGATGGCGACGCGATCATCTTCAAGATGGAGAGCCACAACCACCCCTCCTTCATCGAGCCCTATCAGGGCGCGGCGACGGGCGTGGGCGGAATCATGCGCGACGTCTTCACCATGGGCGCGCGGCCCATCGCGCTGATGAATGCGCTGCGGTTCGGGGCGCCGGATCATCCGAAGACGAAGTCGCTCGTGGACGGTGTGGTGTCGGGCATTGGCGGCTACGGCAATTGCGTGGGCGTACCGACCGTGGGCGGGGAGACCAACTTCCACCCGGGCTATAACGGCAACATCCTCGTCAACGCCATGTGCGTCGGTCACGCCAAGACCGACAAGGTGTTCTATTCAGCCGCCAAGGGCGTGGGCAATCCGATCTTCTATGTCGGGTCCAAGACGGGCCGCGACGGCATTCACGGCGCGACCATGGCGTCGGCCGAGTTCGACGACGACAGCGAGGAGAAGCGCCCGACCGTGCAGGTCGGCGACCCCTTCACCGAGAAGCTGCTGCTGGAAGCCTGCCTGGAGCTGATGGCGACCGACGCCATCGTCGCCATCCAGGACATGGGCGCGGCGGGCCTCACCTCTTCCTCGGTCGAGATGGCGTCAAAGGGCGGCGTCGGCGTCGAGTTGGACCTCGATGATGGAGGCCCCGTGCGCCTCGATCTCGATCCGCTTCTGCTCGTTCGTCGTCGCGGCGGCGCTCGAGAACCCGTCGTACTCGACGCCTGGGAACATCATGTTGGCGCTGG
>JAHDEU010000259.1 GCA_020628635.1 Hellea sp.
CGACTGTATCAGGCGTCGGTTGTCGTGCGCGTGCAGGCCGATGGAGGGCTCGTCGAGCACATAGAGCACGCCCGTCAGGCCGGAGCCGATCTGGCTGGCCAGCCGGATGCGCTGGCTCTCGCCGCCCGAGAGCGAACCGGAGCCGCGGCCAAGCGTCAGGTAGTCGAGCCCAACCGCGTTGAGGAAGCGCAGGCGATCCGTGATCTCCTTCAGTATGCGCTCGGCGATCTCCATGTCCTTGTCGGAAAGGGCGGTCTTGAGGCCCTCGAACGTCTCCAGCGCCTTGGCGATGCTCATCTCGCCCGGCTCGGCAATGTCCATCTTGGCGACTTTGACAGACAGCGCCTCGTCCTTGAGGCGCTTGCCGTCGCAGGCCTCGCACGGGGAGTCGCTCTGGTATTTGGACAGCTCTTCGCGGACCCAGCTGCTCTCCGTCTCGCGGTAGCGCCGCTCCAGATTGCGCAGCACGCCCTCGAACGGCTTGTTGGTCTTGTAGTTGCGGCGACCGTCCCGGTAGTTGAACTGAATGCGACGGCCCTTGGTGCCGTAGAGCACAACGTCCTGCGCGGCCTTGGGCAGTTGGTTGAACGGG
The DNA here is from genome assembly GCA_020628635.1 of Hellea sp. Lineage (GTDB taxonomy): Bacteria > Pseudomonadota > Alphaproteobacteria > Caulobacterales > Maricaulaceae > Litorimonas. The sequence continues at coordinate 593 of JAHDEU010000259.1, forward strand.
GTGGAAGTCGAGAAATCATAGGCTGAGGACAACGCCTTGAGCGTCTGGGCATAGAGCTTGCTCGGCGTCTTGCTCCACGGCGCGATGGCCCCGCCCGCGAGCGAACGCGTGTCGTCCGGGATGATGAGATTGGCGTCGAACTTCAGCTCCTTGCCGAGCCCGTCACAGGTCGGGCATGCCCCCTGCGGCGAGTTGAAGGAGAACAGGCGCGGTTCGATTTCTTCGAGAGTGAAGCCAGAGACCGGGCAGGCGAATTTCTGCGAGAAGGTGACGCGTTGCTCAGCGTCGGTCGCGTCCTCGGCAATGGCGAGGCCGTCCGCGAGCCGCAGCGCTTGCTCCAGCGAGTCGGCGAGGCGCGTCTCCAGCCCCTCGCGCACCACGACCCGGTCCACGACCACGTCGATGTCCTGCTTGAACTTCTTGTCCAGCACCGGAGCTTCCTCCAGCCGCACCAGCTCGCCATTGATCTTGGCGCGCTGATAGCCCGACTTGATCCATTCCGCGATCTCGCGGCGGAACTCGCCCTTGCGGTTCCGCACGACGGGCGCGAGCAGGTAGAGCTTCGTTCCCTCCGGCATGGCCATGATGATGTCGACCATCTGCGACACGCTCTGCGCCTCGATGGGCAGGCCTGTGGCGGGCGAGTAGGGGACACCGACCCGCGCCCAGAGCAGGCGCATATAGTCGTAGATTTCCGTGACCGTGCCGACAGTCGAGCGCGGATTGCGGCTGGTGGTCTTCTGCTCGATGGAGATGGCGGGCGACAGCCCCTCGATGCTGTCCACATCCGGCTTGCCCTGCAGCTCGAGGAACTGCCGCGCATAGGCGGACAGGCTCTCGACATAGCGGCGCTGGCCTTCCGCATAGATCGTATCGAACGCCAGCGAACTCTTGCCCGACCCCGACAGCCCCGTGATCACCACGAGCTTGTCGCGGGGCATGTCGACATTGATGTCTTTCAGGTTGTGTTCCCGCGCGCCGCGGACCTGAATATTCTTCGACATGGCCATGGAAGTCCCTCGCGCGCTCGCCCGTCCTTTCTACGCATGAGAGACGGGAATCGCACCAATTCGTATCGTTTAGAACACAAAGTGAACGCGCGAGTTAGGGTGGACGGCGGCGGCTGGCAAGACCGCCGGGTGCGACGATTGCAGCCGTCTAGGCTTGCAACGCGTCATAGGCCGCGTTGATGCGGGCCATGCGCTCCGTGATGGCCTGCACTTCGGACAGGTCCAGATCCTGCTGCGCGAAGCGGTCGGGGTGGTAGCGGCGGGCGAGCTTGCGGTAGGCCGACTTGATCTCCGCCGCCGACGCGCTGGGCTGGACTCCCAGAATGCTGTGGGGCGTCTCGGCGCGCGGGGGAGGGGGCGGAGCCTGATGAGCGCGAGATTGCTGGCGCTGTTGGCTGTGCGTCTGCTCTTCCTCCCAGACCGGCCGTGACTCGCCTGCGCCCCACATGGCGTAGGCGCCTTCCTTGTCGAGCATCTCGGCAATGGCCGCGCGCGACAGGCCAAGGCGCAGTCCGACGACGCGCAGGTAGACGAGGTCCGGCAGCTCGATAGCGCGCAGGCCGACGCCCAGTCTGACGAGCTGCAGCAGAAAGGCGCGGCACTCGACCGGACTGGCGTTCTCGCGGACGCGCTCCAGCGCGCTTTCATTCATGCGCAGGGTGGAAAAGCCGCCGAACTGCCAGCGTCCGGCCGCGCGGTTGGCGTCGGCATAGCCGATCGTCTCCACCGCGCGCAGAAGTTCGGTCGCCCTGACCGTGTCGCCATAGAGCAGCCAGGCGCAGTCCAGCCACGCCGCTTCGCGCACCCTCTCCGGCGACCGCGCCGCAGTGAAGGGCAGGGCGATCCCGCTCTCCTCGACCAGCCGCAGGACGTCGCCGCGCAGCAAGGCCGTGACCAGCGCGCCAAATGCCGCCAGTCCCGCGACAGTCTGTGTCTGCGTGCCGTTGAAATTGTTCTCCATCGGGAAAGTGCCCGTCGCGAGCGACAGCACGTCGCCGCTCGTTTGCGCCCCGTTCAGCGCGGCCAGCGCCAGATAAGCCAGCACGCAGAACCAGATCAGCGGCAAGACCGGCCCGGCCTCGCGCGCATCGCGCGGCGCGGTCAGCGCCTCCACGGCCGACAGGCTCAATGGCCAGCTCATTCCGATCAGCAATGCGAGGGCGACACTCAACATGCTTAACCGCTATTAGGCCGAGGTTGCGGAAGGGTTAGCGCAGTTGGGGATAAGCCATGCGGCAATCTCGACTCCGCCCAGGCCCTTGCGCAGTAGGGGCTGCCGGACGGTCTTGCGCCGAGAACGAAACCGGAACATACAGTGCGCCCCAGCACGCCGGACACTCAGGAATCGGCGACTCGAAAGCTACAGGAGAACATCGATGGCGGGATCAGTGAACAAGGTCATTCTGGTCGGAAATGTCGGCAATGACCCGGAAGTGCGGACCTTCGGCAATGGCGGCAAGGTCGCCAATATCAGCCTCGCGACGAGCGAGAACTGGCGCGACAAGCAGAGCGGCGAGCGCCGCGAAAAGACCGAATGGCACCGCGTCGCCATTTTCGGCGAAGGTCTGGTCGGCGTGGTGGAACGCTACGTCAAGAAGGGCTCCAAGCTCTACATCGAGGGCAAGCTGCAGACCCGCAAATGGCAGGACCGGGACGGCAACGACAAATACACGACCGAAGTCGTGCTGCAGGGCCCCGGCTCCAACATGACCATGCTGGATTCGCGCAACAGCCAGGGCGGCGGTGGCGACTATGGCGGCGGCGGTGGCGGCGGCTACAACCAGGACCGCATGGGCGGCGGCGGCAACTATGGCGGCGGAGGCGGATCACGCTCGGCCGGCAACATGGACGGGCCGAAGCAGGACTTTGATCTCGACGACGAAATACCCTTTTAGAGCTTCCCTCTCGCATCGGTTTGCTTCCCGGTAGGGTCTCCGGCCTCTTTGGCCGGAAGCAAACCGCGCTCGCGACGCCAGCGAGCCCGGCCCGAAGGGGCGGAGTGGTTGCGGTGGGAAAGTGGGCGGCGAGCTACTCGACCTCACCCACATCACCTCCTCCCCTCTGAGGGGTGGTGGCCGAGCGAAGCGATGGTCGGAGGGGTAGAGTCACTCTGGTCTAACGACT
>JAHDEU010000260.1 GCA_020628635.1 Hellea sp.
CCCGAGCAGGGGAAGGTGGGCTTTCGACCGTGAGGGAGAAAGGTCGGAAGGGGGTGTGCGGAACTCTCGGGAGGGCTCAAGCCGATAGAGCGGAGCACCCCCTTCCGACTTTGCTTGCTTCGCTGCGCAAACCCACCTTCCCCTGCTCGGGGAAGGGATCTGCATAAGCAAATGAAAACCTAAACCCCAGGCGGCTTCCGGTTGCCCTTCGCGGCTTCCAGGCACTCCGCATAAAGATCCAGAATATACGTCTTGTTGTTCTCGCCCCAGACACCCATGCCCTTCAGCTTCGACAGAAGTTCGAATGCGACTTCCTCCTGTGATTTTCCGCTCATGCCGTGTCCTGTCCAATTGCTGTGCGGCCCACATCTTTCACACAGACATTAAGCCTTTGGACGATCCGCGCGATTGACTCCGAGCGGAATCATCCCCAATTCCCGCACCAATCCCGACCCGTGGGAGAGAGCGGAGTTCGCCTCCGCCGCCGAAGGCGCAATCGCCGCCGCGAAACGCTCAGGCAAAAGGACCACGGGCCGGTCAAGACGCTGGAAAGAGGCGCAGCTTGTCTGCGTCCGCCGACGGAGTAAATCTCTCAGGCATCCAAGACAGCGGGTGGCACCCATGCGGAGCGATGGCCCCGCGCGAGAGGTGTTGGCATGGCGGAACTCAAGAAGACGGCGCTGCACGGGCTGCACACCGCGCTGGGCGCGAAGATGGTGCCGTTCGCCGGCTATGACATGCCGGTGCAGTACAAACTCGGCGTGATGAAGGAGCACCTGCACACGCGCGAGCGCGCCGGGCTGTTCGATGTCGGGCATATGGGGCAGGTCTTCATCGAGGCCGAAGACGGTACGTGGGAGACGGCGGCCAAGGCGCTGGAGGCGCTCGTGCCCGCTTCCATTGTCGACCTCGAGCCGGGCCAGCAGCGCTACACGCAATTGCTCGACGACGATGGCGGGATCCTCGACGACCTGATGGTGTCGCGTATCGACATGCCGGGGCATGACCATCTGCTCTATCTGGTCGTGAATGCGGGCTGCAAGGACGCGGATTACGCCCACTTGGACACGCACCTGCCGGACGGGGTCAAGGCGACCGTGAAGGACGACGTGCTGAGCCTCGTTGCGCTGCAGGGGCCGGAGTCTGTGGCTATCATGGCGGAGCTCAACCCGCTGATCGGCAAGCTCACCTTCATGACGCATGGCGAGTTCGAGCTGCCCCTGCCGGACGGCCCGATTTACGCGCATATTTCACGCTCCGGTTACACCGGCGAGGACGGCGTTGAGATCAGCGCCAAGCATGACGACATGGTGCGGCTGGTCGGTCACCTGCTGGAGAACGACGCGGTCGAGATGATCGGTCTCGGCGCGCGCGACAGCCTGCGGCTCGAAGCCGGGCTGTGCCTCTATGGCAACGACATCGACACCACGACTTCGCCCATCGAGGCCGGGCTGATCTGGTCCGTGCAGAAGCACCGCCGGGGCGGGGAAGGCTACAAGGGCGCCGCCCGCGTCATGGGCGATATCAAGACCGCCAAAGAAAAGAGGGGAGGCCGCCGCCTTGTCGGCCTCAAGCCCGAGGGCCGCGCGCCTGCCCGCGCGCACACCGAAATTCAGGCGCTCGACGGCACGAAGATCGGCGAAGTCACGTCGGGCGGTTTCGGCCCCAGTGTCGGCGGACCCGTCGCGATGGGATATGTCGATGTCCCGCACAACAAGACCGGCTCGACCGTCAATCTCATCATCCGCGGCAAGGCCCAGCCCGCCACCGTCGTGAAACTCCCCTTCGTCCCCAACCGTTATTACCGCGGAGAATAATCCCATGCACTTCACCAAAGACCATGAGTGGATCAGAATAGACGGCGACACCGCGACCGTCGGCATTAGCGACTACGCCGCCAAGGCGCTGGGCGATGTCGTGTTCGTCGAGCTGCCGCAGGTCGGTGACGAAGTGGAGCAGGGCGGCGAGATCGCCGTGGTCGAGAGCGTCAAGGCGGCGTCCGAAGTCTACGCGCCCGTCGCGGGAGAGGTCACGGCCGTGAATGATGCGCTGGAAGGCGCACCGGAGACTGTGAATGCCGGGCCGACGGGCGAGGGCTGGTTCATCAAGATGAAAGTGTCCGACGCGGGCCAGCTGGAGTCGCTGATGAGCGAGTCGGCTTACAAGGAATATTGCGAGGGGCTTTGAGCGTCTCTGATTTTTGATCCTGTGGATCAAAAATAGCGAAAAGCCGCCGCCGAAAGGCGGCGGACGAAACGAAGTTTCGAATTAGGATTTAACCCATGCGCTACCTCCCCCTATCCCATGCCGACCGCGCGCAAATGCTCGATGTCATCGGCGTGGCCAACATCGACGCCCTGTTCGAGGACGTGCCCAAGGCCGCGCGGCTGGACAGCCTCATCGACCTGCCCCTGCACCAGAGCGAGCAGGCCGTAGAGCGGCACATGGCGCGGCTGTCGGCCAAGTCGACCTCGGCCGGATCGGTGCCGTTCTTCTGCGGCGCGGGCGCCTATCGCCACCACATCCCGGCGACGGTCGATCACCTGATCCAGCGCTCCGAATTCCTGACCGCCTACACGCCCTACCAACCCGAAGTGAGCCAGGGCACGTTGATGGCGCTGTTCGAATTCCAATCCCAGGTCGCTGCCTTGACCGGCATGGATGTCGCCAATGCCTCGCTCTATGACGGCTCCACGGCCTGCGCCGAAGCGGTGGTCATGGCGCACCGCGTGGCAAGAGGCCGCAAGTCCAAGGCCGTGCTGGCCCCGGGCCTGCACCCGCACTACGCCGCCGCCACGCAGACGCTGGCGAGCACGCTCGGCATCGAGATCAATGAGCGCGAATGCCGCCCCGGCCGCGACGACCATGTTGTGGACCATATCGACGCGGACACCGCCTGCGTCGTCGTGCAGTCGCCCAATGTGTTCGGCGAGATCATCGATCTGCAGCCCATTGCCGACGCCGCCCACGCGGTCGGCGCGCTGCTGATCGCGGTCTTCACCGAGCCCGTCGCGCTCGCCGCCATCACACCCCCCGGAGAGCAGGGCGCGGACATCGTTGTCGGCGAAGGGCAGGGGCTGGGCGTCGGGCTGAACTTCGGCGGCCCCCATGTCGGCCTGTTCGCCTGCCGCCAGAAACTGGTCCGGCAAATGCCCGGCCGCGTCTGCGGCGAAACGGTCGATGCGAATGGCGAACGCGGCTTCGTGCTGACGCTCTCCACGCGCGAGCAGCACATCCGCCGCGAGAAGGCGACGTCCAACATCTGCACGAATAGCGGCCTCTGCGCGCTCGCCTTCACCATCCACATGACGCTGCTCGGCGAAGCCGGGATCACGCGGCTGGCGGCGCTCAATCACGAAGCGGCGTGCGAGCTGGCCGAACGGCTGGACCGCATCGACGGCGTGGAGCTGGTCAACGAGACCTTCTTCAACGAGTTCACCCTGCGGCTAGGTAAACCGGCTGCCGAGGTGGTCGATGCGCTGGCGGAGAAGAACGTGCTGGGCGGCGTGCCGCTGACGCGGATACAGCCGGATGGGGACGAGCACCTGTTGCTGGTCGCGGCGACCGAGACGAATGACGCAGACGATTTCGCGGCGGTTGAGGCGGCATTGCGGGAGGTGCTGGCGTGATTGGGTCTCACTTCATCTCTTCCTCCCCTCTCCCCGAGGGAGAGGGTGCCCGCAGGGCGGGTGAGGGGCATACGGCGTGTTTCGCCGACGCC
>JAHDEU010000261.1 GCA_020628635.1 Hellea sp.
CCAGAGCCCAAACCGGGCCCAATACTGCAATCTAGGGCGTCCACCTCCCTAGCCCTTGCACCCCATCCCCCGCTTCCCCCGCGCAGAGCGCAGGAAGCCACAACCCCACGCCCTCCCCATCCCATTGCCCGCCCTTGGCGGCCTCTCCCGGCTCACCCGCTGGGAGGGGCTTTGCCGTGCGCGCAAGGCTGTCGTTTGGGGACGGCTTATCTTGAAAGGACTGGTCCCCATGAAACCGACCACAGACAACCACACCACACCCCGCCCATCACCCGCCATCGCGTGGGAACCCAATGGCCGTTGGGGCCATGACGGGCCGCTCACCTTCAAGCCTGTTTGCGACCGGGGCCGCCAGCGCCTTGCCGTCATGGACCGGGCCGATGCGGACCACCTCCAGCGACTAGGGGTCCTGCAAGTCGCTTGGCACATGGGCGACAATGGCAGCGGTAATCGCTACGTCCGCGCCAAGGTGGACGGCCAAAAGCAACAGGTCGCCCGCATCATTGCCGACAATCCGCCACGTCACCAGATCGGCTATCGATCCGGCAACCGCTTGGACCTGCGCCGCGACAACCTCCAGCACGGCCATTCCAAGCGCCGCGAGGGCGTCGAGTGGGGAGAGCCGGGAGCGTGGGAGTTCGTTCCCTCCCCGGACGGCCCTAGCGCGCCCACAGGGGCCGCTAAATGAGCCCTAGGGGCGTTTCCAGCACGGGAGAGGGCCTTTCTGGGCTCTCTCCCCTCCACACCACTATGGACGCCGCAAAAGGCTCTCCAGAGCCGTGTTTTTCGGGCGGCGCATCCGAGAGCCCGATCTTTATTGCCGCGCATTCTTCCCCGTATCCCCCCGGCGAAGTCCCCACAGGGGGCAGCGCTCCCGATTGTTAGAGAGAGGGTGGACGCGGGCGGGGGTCCTATCGCAGCACAGGGAGGACCCTGGGACGCCTCTGGTCTCTGGGCCTTGCATGATGACGCATCCGTCACCCCCGCACAGGCCGCCGCCATGCTGGGCAAGTCCCCAATCACGCTGGAGGCGTGGCGCAGGGAGAGGCGCAAGGGGCGGGAGATAGGGCCTAAGTTTATCGACTGTGTGAGGCGTCCCCGCTACCGGATTGGGGCCTTGCGGGCCTTTCAGATAGGGGCGGAAATCTAGCAGCGTGTTCCCACAGTGTTCCCACGGCAGCGATAGGCGGGCCGGATAAGCGACCGCTGGGAAGCGCTCTCATCGGCGTTAGTCGTCTGTAATCGCTTTGATAATTTCCACTTCCCTTTATCTGCTATAGCCCTACCGCTTCACAGATTCCTAATCTGGAGGCCGGTGGTTCGAATCCACCCGGGATCGCGGCGTCACCTGCAGTGCGGATCAACGATTCGTTAACCCTGTTGCCCGACCCTTGGCGCAAGCCGGGGAGGGCTTGCACATGACAGAGATCCGCGTCGTACCGGTCAAGACCCACTTCAACCGTGGCTTTCTCAGCCGCGTCTTCGAGGAGATGTGCGAAACGGCCCTGCCTGACGGCGAGTTTCCAGTCGGGCGCTCGCTGTCCTGGCGGGCCTTCCGGCTGATGGCGACGGACCGGGACCTGGCGCGGGTTTGCACGACAGCGCTGGACCGCCGCGAACCGGCCGTGCGGCCGGACCGGTATCTGTTCGCATCGTTCCAGATGTCGCTGGGCATTCATCTGCTGCAGAGCGACCTGCCGTTCACGCGGCCGCAACTCGCCGTGCTGCGCGACAGTGCGGACATGATGCGGCGGGTCGGCCACCAGTGCTACCCGGTCGAGATGATCGAAGACCTGCTGAAGCGCCGCGCGCTGCACGGCTAGATTCGGCGCAGGCTCATCCGCGACAGCAAGCCGTCGCGCTTGCCGAATTGGTGCCAGAGAGCGGCGCCGACATGCAGCACGAACAGGGCGAAGAAGACCTTGGCGCCGGTATGGTGGAGATCCTTGAAGCGCTGCTCCACGGCCTCGCTTTCCGTGACGGGCAGATCAGGCAGCGGGATGATGCCGAACAGCTCGGTCGGCACGGGCAGGCTCGACGCACTGACCATGGCCCAGCCGAGCAGCGGCATGGCGACCATCAGCGCGTAGAAGCTCCAATGCGTCGCGTGGCTGGCAAGGCTCTGCCAGCGCGGCGTGCCGGCGGGCAGTGGCGGCGGAGTGTGCGTCAAGCGCCACAACAGCCGCCCGGCGGTCAGCACGAGGATCAGGATGCCGAAGGTCTTGTGCCACTGATAGAGCACGAAGCGGTTGGGCACCCATTCGCGCACCATCAGCTCGCCGCCGATGAAGGTGCCGATCAGAAGGATCGCCAGCGCCCAGTGAAACAGCACGGCGACCCGCGTGTAGCGGGCCCCGCCCCTCACTGGCACGGCCGCGCTCACGCTCAGTCCTTCTGGAACTCGACTTCCATGACGAGCTCGACCTCGTCGCCGACATTGGGCGCGTAGCGGCCGACGCCGTAATCGGACCGCAGCAGCGAGCCCGTGCCGGAAATGCCGAACATGTCCTTGCCGGAGCGGAAGTGCTTGCCGATCTTGTTGAGCTGTCCGTCGAATGTGATCGACTTGGTGATATCGCGGACCGTCAGGTCGCCCGTGATCGTGCCGGAGCCGTCGGGGTTCACCGTCATGGATGTGCTCTCGAAACGGATCTCCGGATAGGTTTCCGCGTCGAAGAAGTCCGGTCCGCGCAGGTGGTCGTCGAAGACCGGTACCATGCTGTCGATGCTCGCAACCGGGATGACCACGGTCAGCTTGGAGGCGGACGGATTGTCGGGATTGTAGTCCACGGTCGCGTCGAACTCCGACCAGCGCAGGATCGGCTTGGAGAAGCCCTGATGGTCGTAGGAGAACTGGATATAGGCGTGGCCGTCCTCGTCCGTGTAGGTCCCGGCGGGCAGTTCGGTGAAGTCGAACGGCGCGCGCGCGTCGGTCTCGACCTTCTCTGCCGTCGCCTTTGCAGTTGTCGGAGCGGTCTCGGTGGCCGTGTCTCCGCAAGCGGCGAGCAGCGGCAGGGCAGCGATCCATATGAGCTTTTTCATCGGTCTATCCTAGGGTTGGGCCGAGTAGTCCCGGCGCGAGAATGTCGCGAGCTTAGCATGAAATGCGCTCCAGTCATCCGCTTCCGCGATGGGCTGCCAGAGCGCGCCGATCTCCTCATAGACGAGCGTCGCGGGGCGCTCTGCCTCTGGGCGCGGGCCACTTGGTGTGAGCTTTGCGTAGGCGGCTTTCCAATCACCCCAGACAGTGTCGGGATAGTCCTGCAAGGGCTCCTGGCTCGGACCACCCGACCAATCATGGAAAAACTCGGCAAAGCCCGCCCGCGATGCGTGGAGCGCGTCGAAGGACAGCTTCAGGAACGCGGTCCCGTCCTCCGGCTCGCTCACTCGCAGCCGCGCGCACCAGTGCCGGATCGCCGCGCGCTCATAGGCGGGCGCATAGCTGTTCAGCGCGTCGATCAACGGTTCGTCCTGCTCGATCAGCGACAGGCTCTGCGCGAGCTGGGCGAGGTTCCAGCCCATGGCTTCGGGCTGGCGCGCGAAAGCGTAGAGCCCGCCATGGTCGAAATAGGCCGCCGTAAAGCCGGGCTCGTAACGCGGCAGGAAGCGGTAGGGGCCGAAATCGAAGACCTCGCCCGTGATGTTCATGTTGTCCGTGTTAATCACGCCGTGCACGAACCCCGCCGCCATCCAGCTCGCCACGAGATCGGCGGAGC
>JAHDEU010000262.1 GCA_020628635.1 Hellea sp.
GTGATGCTGCGAATTCGCTGAGGCGGCATGTGAGGCGTTCCTCACCTGTCGATATGCTCCGGCACATCAGTCCGAGGGCTCGCCGATCAAGTCGGCGAGATCGATGAATTTGCGAGAGGCTTGCTGATCCCAAAAACCCACCACCTCTCGCTGGCTTGACCAGCGAGTCCATGGGCCTGAGCTGTCGTTCCAAGCTGTTGGTAGAAGGGAAGAGCTTTACCCGATCAGCTCCCGGATGAAATCCCCATGGCGCGCCATCCCGCCCGGCGCGGCGACGATCGCCTGCCGCACCTGCGAAAGCCGCTCGGCCACTGGGATGCCGCGCTCGCCCGCGCGCCCCGCCAGCCCCGGCGCGCGTTCCGGCAGCACGCCCTGTCCCACCAGCACGGCCAGCCAGGACGGCTTGCCGAACAATTCGCGACCGTCCAGCGAGATGATCCCGGCGCGGCGGAAATGCTCCAGTTTGAAGGCGAGCTCGTCCGGCAGCTCCACCTGTCGCATGTCCCGCCAGAACGGCTCGTCTCGGTCATTGGCGATGTAGTGCAGCAGGAGGAAGTCGCGGATGCGCTCATATTCCGCGACTGTCAGGCGGTTGTACTCCTCGGCCAATGTCGGGCTGAAGGTTTGGTCCGGGAACAGCGTCAGCAGGCGCATGATGCCGAACTGGATCAGGTGCAACGAGGTGCTCTCCAGCGGCTCCATGAAGCCTGCCGACAAACCGACGGCGACGCAGTTGCGGTTCCAGAACTGTTTGCGGCGGCCCGTCACGAAGCGCAGGTGTTTGGGCTCGGCCAGCGGCTCGCCCTCGACCGTGTCGCGCAAGGTCGCCTCCGCAATCTCTGGCGAGGCGTAGCGGTCGCAATAGACATAGCCATTGCCGGTGCGGTGTTGCAGCGGAATGCGCCATTGCCATCCGGCCGCGCGCGCCGTGCTGCGCGTATAGGGCAGGGGATCGGCGTCGGACGACGTCGCCATCGCCACGGCCCGATTGGCGGGCAACCAGCGCGACCAGTCCTCATATCCCGTTTGCATGGCGCGCTCGATCAGCACGCCGATGAAGCCCGTGCAGTCCACGAAAAGCTGGCCCACGAGCGTGCGGCCATCGTCCAGCGTCACGCTCTCGATGAAACCCGTCTCCGCATGGAGCGACACATGCTCGACCTTGCCCTCGACGCGGCTTACCCCGCGCGCTTCCGCGTAGCGGCGCAGATAGGCGGCGTAGAGCGTGGCATCGAAATGATAGGCATAATCCATGCGCGACTGGACCTGGCGCGGGTCGCGCGACGGGCGGCCGAAGCGGCCCGACTTCGCGACTTCCCAGCTGACCGTGTAGTCATCGAGCCTCCCGGCCTGCGCGCCGTTGAGCCGGTCCGCCAGCCAGTAATGATGGAAGGGCGTGTGGACGTCGAAATCGGCGCCGTAGCTGCCGAAGGGGTGGAAATAGCTCTCGCCCTCCCGCGTCCATCCGGCGAATTCGATGCCCAGCTTGAAGCTGCCCTTGGTCTCTCGAATGAAGTCGGACTCGGAGATGCCGAGCCGCGTGTTGAACAGGCGTATGGGCGGAATGGTGGCCTCGCCGACGCCGACCGTACCGATCGCTTCGCTCTCTATCAGCGTGATCTTGGCAGAGCCGCCCAGCGCATTGGCGAGCGCCGCTGCCGTCATCCAACCGGCCGAGCCGCCGCCCACGATCACGATGGACCGGATCTGGGTGTCGTCCTGTGGAGTCATGCCAACCTTGCAAAATTTGCAAAGCGAAACACCGGATTTGGCCGGACTTTATCGCTTGCCGCTTCCCCTCGTTGCAAAATCATGCAACAGTTTGGAAAACTATAACAGGGGTCAACACCATGTCCATGCGCTCCAATGTCCTCGCCGCTGTCAGCGTGCTCGCGCTGGCGGCCTGCGGCGCTCCGGAGGCGACCGATGTCGCCACGGAAGAGCGGACTGCGCCCGTGCGCGCTGCCGCGACTCCGACTGCTCCGACGCAAGTCTTCGAGCGCGCCAGCGTGTCCAGCCCGGACGGCGAGATCGTCTATTCCGTCTTCACCGAGAATGGCCTGCTGCGCTATTCCGTGGAGTTCGGCGACGAGACGGTCGTCGCGCCGTCGCGGCTCGGCCTGCGCTTTGCGGAAGGCTTCGGCCCCGACGAGAACATCGAGATCATCGGCATCAGCGAGGGTAGCTCCGACACGACATGGGAGCAGCCCTGGGGGGAGCGCCGCACCGTGCGCGACCGCCACAATGAGCTAGTGGTCGAGGCGCGGCGCGTCGAACCGGACATCCGCTTCACCTTGCGCGTCCGCGTGTTCGATGACGGGCTGGGCTTCCGCTATGAGTTCGGCGAGCAGGCCGCGCTGCCCGACACGGTCTCCATCACCGACGAGCTGACCGAGTTCAATGTCGGGCGCGAGACGGAAAGCTGGTGGATCCCGTCGCGGCAGTACAACCGCTATGAATATCTCTACCAGAACACGCCGGTGGACAGCATCCAGATGGTCCACACCCCGATCACGCTGCGGCGCGATAGCGGCACGCATCTGTCGATCCACGAAGCCGCGCTGGTCGACTATTCCGGCATGAGCCTGGAGCAGGAGAGAGAAGGCGTGCTGGAGGCGAGCCTTGCCCCGCGCAGCGACGGCATGAAGGTTGTCGTGGACACGCCTTTCAGGACGCCGTGGCGGACAATCCAGATCGGCGACGAGGCGGTGGACCTGCTCAATTCCGACCTGATCCTGAACCTCAACGAGCCAAATAAGTTGGGCGACGTGTCATATTTCGAGCCCGGCAAATATGCCGGTATCTGGTGGGACCAGCACATCCGCAACGGAACCTGGGGGCAAAAGCAGGGCGATGTCGAGGGCTTGCACGCGGCAACGACCGAGCGCACAAAAAAATATATCGACTTCGCCGCCGCCAACGACTTCGTCGGCGTGCTGGTGGAGGGCTGGAACATCGGCTGGGACGACGACTGGTTCAACAATGGCGACGTGTTCTCCTTCACCGAAACCTATGACGATTTCGACTTCGACGCGGTGACGGACTACGCCAAGCAGAAGGGCACGACGATCGTCGGCCACCACGAAACTTCGGGAAATATCTCCAACTATGAAGCGCAGCTCGAAGATGCGCTCGACCTCTATCAGCGCGGCGGCGTGCGGGTCATCAAGTCGGGCTATGTGGCGGATGACGGCAACATCAAACGGCTCGATGAAAACGGCGTGCCGCGCTACGAATATCACGACAGCCAGCACATGGTGGACCACCATCTGAAGGTCGTGCGCCGCGCCCATGAGCACGGCATCGCCATGAACCCGCACGAGCCGGTCAAGGACACAGGGCTTCGCCGGACCTATCCGAACTGGGTCAGCCGGGAGGGCGCGCGCGGGCAGGAGTTCAACGCCTGGGGCGTGCCGCCGAACGGGCCGGAGCATGTGCCGAACCTGATCTTCACGCGCATGCTGTCCGGTCCGATGGACTACACGGCGGGTGCGTTCAATCTGCGCCCCTCCGAGCTGCCACCCGTCGCGGAGAACTTCGGTCGCAACAGCGTGGAGTCGCGCATCGAGCATACTCTGGCCAAGGAGCTCGCGCTCTACGTCACGCTCTATTCGCCAATCCAGATGGTGGTGGACAGCCCCGAGGAATACGCCAAACGCCCCGACGCCTTTC